>QGUU01000051.1 GCA_003242525.1 Pseudomonadota bacterium
TGCTCGCGTCGAGAGTGGAATTTGACGCACAGGACGTCCGGCCTGCGGGTCCTTCTCGTTGCGAGAAGGACAAGGACCGGGTTTCACATCGGAAATGAAATTCGGTGCGTCGGTGGCGGGTCTGCCCGCAAAGGCCGCTACGGACGTCCCGGTGCCGCTTCATATCTCCTTGAAAGAAAAAGCGAAAGCTGGCGGAAAACCGTGCCGAAATTCACTGAAAATACCTTGCGATCATTGGAGAAAGCTCCTGCGATCCTATATAAGTGAAGAGTGATTCCCACTTTTGCGTGATCCGTTTTGACTGACCAGAGAACACCGCGCGGGCCGGATGGCCCTTCCGGCATCGAGCCGATTTCCATCATAGAGGAAATGCAGCGCAGCTATCTCGATTACGCCATGAGCGTGATCGTCTCTCGCGCGCTGCCGGATGTGCGTGACGGCCTGAAGCCGGTACATCGGCGCATCCTCTATGCCTCGCACGAAAGCGGCTACCATTGGAACCGTAAGCACGTTAAGTCGGCGCGGCCCGTTTCCGACGTCATGGGTAAGTATCACCCCCATGGCGACGCATCGATCTATGATGCCTTGGTTCGCATGGCACAGGACTGGTCCATGCGCGTGCCGCTGATCGACGGGCAGGGCAATTTCGGCTCGATCGACGGCGACCCTCCGGCGGCCATGCGCTACACGGAAGCCAGGCTCACCAAGGTCGCCCATGAGCTCCTGGAGGACATCGACAAGGACACGGTCGACTTTCAGGAGAACTACGACGGTTCCAACAGCGAGCCGCGCGTGCTGCCTGCGCGCTTTCCCAACCTGCTGGTCAACGGCTCCGGCGGCATTGCGGTGGGTATGGCCACCAATATTCCGCCCCACAACCTTGCCGAAGTGTGCAACGGCGCAATTGCGCTCATCGACAATCCGGCGATCGACTTGCCGACTTTGATGGAGATCGTTCCCGGCCCGGATTTTCCAACGGGTGGCCTGATACTTGGACGTTCCGGAATCTATTCCGCCTATTCGAGCGGGCGCGGTTCCATCGTCATGCGTGGCAAGGTGCATACGGAAGAAGTCCGCGGTGACCGTGAAGCCATCGTCATCACCGAGATTCCCTATCAGGTGAACAAGGCCACGATGATCGAAAAGATGGCCGAACTGGTGCGCGACAAGCGCATCGAAGGCATCGCCGACATTCGCGATGAGAGCGACCGGCAGGGCTACCGCGTGGTGATCGATCTCAAGCGGGACGCGAACGCGGAAGTAATCTTGAACCAGCTCTACCGCTTCACGCCGCTGCAGACTTCCTTCGGCGCCAATATGGTGGCTCTCAACGGCGGCAAGCCGGAGACGCTTACTCTCATCGACATGCTGAAGGCCTTTGTCAGCTTCCGTGAAGAGGTCGTCAGGCGCCGCACCAGGTTCCTGCTGCGCAAGGCTCGGGATCGCGCCCATGTACTGGTGGGGTTGGCCATCGCGGTGGCCAATATCGATGAAGTCATCAAGCTGATCCGCAACGCGCCTGACCCGCAGACGGCGCGAGACCAGCTTATGACGCGACGCTGGCCGGCCTCGGATGTCGAGGTGCTGATCCGCCTTATCGACGACCCGCGCCACCGCATAAATGACGACGGCACCTACAATCTTTCAGAGGAGCAGGCCCGCGCCATCCTCGATCTGCGCCTTCAGCGCCTGACAGCGCTCGGGCGTGACGAAATTGCCGACGAGTTGAACAAGATCGGTGCCGAGATTTCCGATTTCCTCGAAATTCTGTCTTCCCGTGCCCGAATCCAGCAGATCGTCAAGGACGAGCTGGCCGCAGTGCGCGATGAGTTCGGCACTCCGCGGCGCACCGAGATTTCCGATGCCGGCTCGGACATGGATGACGAGGACCTCATCCAGCGTGAGGACATGGTCGTCACGGTTACCTTTGAAGGTTATATAAAGCGCGTGCCGCTTTCCACCTATCGGGCTCAGGCTCGCGGCGGCAAGGGCCGGTCCGGCATGGCGACGAAGGACGAGGATTTCGTCACCCGTCTGTTTGTCGCGAACACGCACACGCCGATCCTGTTCTTCTCCTCGCGCGGCATCGTTTACAAGGAAAAGGTCTGGCGTTTGCCGATCGGAACGCCTCAGTCCCGCGGCAAGTTCCTGCGCAACATGCTGCCGCTGGAGGAAGGGGACCGCATCACCGCCATTTTGCCGCTTCCCGATGAATCCGAATGGGACAAGCTTGACGTCATGTTCGCCACGACGCGCGGCACCGTGCGGCGCAACAAGCTTTCCGACTTCGCCGACGTGAAGCGTAACGGAAAGATCGCCATGAAGTTCGACGAGGAAGGCGATAGCATCCTTGCCGTTGAAACCTGCACTGACAATGACGACGTGCTGCTGACCGCCGATAACGGCCAGTGCATCCGTTTTCCTGTTTCCGATGTCCGGGTATTTGCCGGGCGGTCCTCGCAGGGCGTCCGTGGAATTTCGCTCAACCCGGGCGACCGCGCCATATCGATGGCCATCTTGGAGCATGTGGAAGCCGATGCGGCGGAGCGCGCGGCCTATCTCAAGCGTGCTGCAGCAGAACGTCGCGCAGCCTCGGCGGAGGCGAACGGCGATGACGAGGTTACGCTCACCAACGAAGTTGTGGATGAGGAACGGGAGCTTTCCGAAGAGCGCTATCAGTTCCTGAAGGAACATGAGCAGTTTGTGCTCACCGTGTCCGAGTTCGGTTACGGCAAGCGTTCGTCGTCTTATGATTTCCGGCTGACAAGTCGTGGGGGCAAGGGCATACGTGCAACGGATGTCTCGAAAACCGACGAGATCGGCAAGCTCGTGGCAACGTTCCCCGTTGCTGAAGGTGACCAGATCATGCTGGTGTCGGATGGTGGGACCGTCATTCGCGTTCCGGTCAACAATATCCGCCTGGCGAGCCGTGCCACAAAGGGCGTCACCATTTTCAATACGGCCGAAGGTGAGAAGGTCGTCTCGGTTGACCGCATCTCCGAGCCGCAAGGCGAGGAGGATGGCGAATCCCTTTCCGAAACCAATGGTGAAGCAGCGCTTGACGGATCGAACAGCTGAACACGAACAAGGGGCCAGCCGCTGGTAAGACCGACCTGCAACGGGCCGAGGACGTTTCCTACCTTGCGGCCGGTTGCCGACACACTGATGAGGGTAAAAGACGGCTAGAAGCGAGGACGGCCGAACCGGTCTATGCGGGTGGGCTCATATTTCAGACGCTGGGCTTCCTGATGCATGCCGAACACGGTGGCGATCAGCATGGCGACGGTCATGGCGGCGGCGAGCATGAAGATCATCATGGTATCGTTCTCCTGATCCAACAACGGCCGGGCCGCGAAATGGTTTCACCTCACGCCTTATCAGTAGGCGCTCAGGGTTTAACCAGTTCTGACTGGGCCGTTCATCTGTGGTTCATGGTTTCCGAAAGGTTCATGCGCCAAAGCCTGCCGCGGCGCTTTTCTTTCTCTCCGGTCGCTCTAAAACAGTTTTTCCAACTTGAACCCGGTGGCACTCTGAATGGCGAAGCTTCTGAAGCCGCAGCAGCGGGCGGAATTGACGGCGGAGGCACGCCTCGGTGCGATCGTCGATTCCTCTTTCGATGCCATCGTGGGCAAGGATCTGAACAGCATCATCACGGACTGGAATCCGGCGGCCGAACGAATGTTCGGCTACACTGCCGAAGAGGCCATTGGCCAGTCGGTCCTCATCCTCATACCTGAAAGCCTGCAAGGCGAGGAAGTCGGGATCATCGACAAGATCAGGCGGGGCGAACGCATTGGCAGCTTCGACACTGTACGACGCAGGAAGGATGGCTCGCTTTTCCACGTCTCGCTGACAATATCGCCGATCAAGGATTCGGCCGGCAGGATCATCGGGGCGTCCAAGATCGCGCGAGACATCACGGCGACGAAGGAAAGCGAGCGGCGCATCCGCATGCTCCTTCGGGAGGTCAACCACAGGGTCAAGAACCAGTTCGCCGTCATCCTTTCCATCATCAGGGAAACGGCCAACAGGTCGGACGACAAGGAGGAATTCATCGAACAGGTTCGGGAGCGCATCACGGCCCTGTCTCGAGCGCATGACCTCCTGGTATCGTCCGACTGGTCCGGCGCCAGCCTTTTCGAACTGGCGCAGGAGCATCTGAAACCATTCGGCCACGAAGAGCGCATTACGCTTTCAGGTCCGTTGGTGATGTTGACACCGAATGCGGTGCAATATCTGGGAATGGCCATCCATGAACTCGGAACGAACTCGGCAAAGTATGGGGCGCTATCCGAGGCTTCAGGCCGCATATCCGTCACGTGGGAAATGCGGAGTTCCGCTGACGAAGGCGACGGCTTCCATCTGATCTGGGACGAGACGACTGCGCCCCGGCAGTCGGCAGATGAAATGTCCAGGCGCGGTTTTGGAAATGTCGTTCTCCAGCGTGTGGCGCCCCAGTCGGTTGGAGGAACAGGCGTTCTTGCCCGGGAGCCAGGCCACGTGCGCTGGGAGCTTGAGGCGCCCGTGAAAAATGTCCTCGTCCAGCCGACGGCAACGGAAGCCTAGAGGGGTTTGGGTCTTGAGCGCACCATTTTCGGATGAAGCGGCAAGGCGAATTGCCTTTGGCTGGTCGGCCCGCTAGAAGCCTTTCATGAGCGAACGCACCGCCCTTTATGCCGGCTCCTTCGACCCGCTGACCAACGGGCATCTCGACGTATTGAAGGCGTCGCTCGCCATAGCAGATACGATCTACGCCGCCATCGGCATCCACCCCGGCAAGACACCGCTGTTCTCGTTCGAGGAACGTGTGAGCCTGATAGAGGCCGTGGCCAGGTCGGAGTTCGGTGCGGATCACGCGCGCATCCGTGTGGTCGCTTTCGATGGCCTGGTCATCGAGGCTGCGCGCAAGCACAAATGCTCGATCATGATACGTGGCCTGCGCGACGGCACCGACCTGGACTATGAGATGCAGATGGCCGGAATGAACGAAACGATGGCGCCGGAATTGCAGACGGTCTTTTTGCCGGCCAGCCCGTCGGTGCGCACCATTACCGCCACACTCGTGCGCCAGATTGCTTCCATGGGCGGCGACATACGGCCATTCGTGCCGGCGGCCGTGGCTCCGGCGCTCGTCGCCAAATTCGCAAAATAAGGTTTTCGGAGTCGTTTCATGAAGTTCAAGGGGCTTGCCGCCTTCGTCGTCCTTGCCGGGCTTGCAACTGGTGTCATGTCGGCCGTCGCAGCCGAGCCTGAAGACACCATGATCATCACTTTGAAGGACGGCGACGTCACGGTTGCGCTCCGGCCGGACCTCGCGCCGAAGCATGTCGAGCAAATCAAGAAGCTGGTGCGCGAGGGGGCATATGACAATGTCGCCTTCCACCGCGTCATCGAGGGGTTCATGGCGCAGACCGGCGACGTGCAATATGGCGACATGGAAGATGGGTACGATCCGGCGCTTGTCGGAACCGGTGGTTCCGAACTGCCCGATCTGCCGGCGGAGTTCTCAAACGAGCCCTACGTTCGGGGCGTGGTGGGCATGGCTCGCGCGCAGGACCCGAATTCCGCGAATTCTCAGTTCTTCATCATGTTCGCCCCTGCGCCGTCGCTCGACGGACAGTATACGATCGTCGGTGCCGTCGAGAGCGGTATGGAATTCGTCGATCGTATCAAGAAGGGCGAGAATGCCCTGAATGGCGCGGTGGCCGATCCTGACCGGATGATAAAGGTCCGCATCGCCGCGGACGGAAATTGACAAGCATTTTTCTCACGAAAGGACCTTACATGGCCGAGATCAAGGATCGGGAAAACGCGCTCATCATGGAGACAACCCAGGGACGGGTCGTCATTGAAATGTACCCGGAACTCGCGCCGGGCCACGTCCAGCGCATCAAGGAACTCGCCCGCGAGGGCGCCTATGATGGCGTTGTGTTCCATCGCGTCATCGACGGTTTCATGGCGCAGACCGGCGACGTGCGGTTCGGCAATTCCAACAGCCCAAATTACGCGCCGTCCCGTGCAGGCATGGGCGGGTCGGACAAGCCGGACCTGAAGGCAGAGTTTTCCAACGCCAATCACGGCCGGGGTACCTGCTCGATGGCTCGCGCCCAGAACCCGCATTCCGCCAATTCGCAGTTCTTCATCTGCTTCGAAGACGCCTCGTTCCTGAACCGTCAATATACGGTCTGGGGGCAGGTGATCGAAGGCATGGAAAACGTCGACAAGATCAAGCGCGGCGAGCCGGTACAGGATCCCGACAAGATCGTTTCGCTGAAGGTCGCCGCAGACGTGGCTGCGTAAGACTGACGAGGCAGAACCGCGATGGGCTTCGTCTGGTCGCTGCTGGGCATCCTGTCGGGTGCCTTCATTGCTGTTCAGGCGCCTATCAACGCACAGCTTGCACGCGCCCTCGGCCAGCCCGTGGCTGCTGCCGCATTCTCATTCCTGTCGGGCGCCATCGTGCTCGGCATCATTTCTGTTGCCGTCACTCGCTTTCAGGGCGTCGCGCTTGACTGGAAGGCGCCGGCGCCCTGGTTATTCGTGGCGGGCGGCGTGCTGGGCGCCTTCTATGTCACTCTTTCCACCATCCTCATCCCGCGTATCGGCGCAGCCGCGCTTATGGCGTTCCTTGTCGCCGGCCAACTGATCGCCGGCATGGTGCTGGACCGCATCGGCTTTCTCGGTTTCGCGGTGCGCGAGATTTCATTGGGCAGGGTTGCGGGAGCCGTGCTTCTGCTGGTTGGCGCCATGCTGGTGCGCCTGAACTGAACGGGTCCGGCCGTATATGTTGGCTGGTGCGGCATTGGTAGGGGTGGTGCGCCGGTAAGGTTCGGTCTATTGCCGATTTCATGAAAGTTGACCTGTTCGATTTCGACCTGCCCGAGCAGCACATTGCGCTGCGCCCTGCCTCTCCGCGCGACGCTGCGCGACTCCTTGTGGTTCGGCCGGGCGAGGGACTGGAAGATCGCACGGTTCGCGACCTTCCGTCACTGCTTGGGCCGGGCGACGTACTCGTGTTCAACGATACCAAGGTCATCCCGGCGCAGCTGCGCGGCATTCGCCGGCGCGAAGAGGGGGCTGCGCAGGTGGAGGCCACGCTGCACATGCGCGTTGGCGCAGACCAGTGGCTTGCCTTCATGCGCCCCGGAAAGCGCATCGCGCCAGGTGACCGCATTCATTTCGGCCACGACGGCAGTTCCTGCTTCCTGGGCCAGTTGGATGCGACAGTGCTGGAGAAGCGTGACGGTGGCGAGGTGCTGCTGGGCTTTGACCTATCAGGGGCATTTCTTGATGAAGCGCTGCAAGCGGTAGGTCATGTTCCGCTGCCGCCCTATATCGCATCGAGGCGGGACGAGGACGAGCGCGACCGGAAGGACTATCAGACAGTCTACGCGCGTAACGAGGGTGCGGTGGCAGCACCGACCGCTGGGCTTCATTTCACCCCGGAGCTCTTTGCGGCGCTGGACGCGGCAGGCATAGAGCGCCAGTTCGTGACATTGCATGTCGGCGCCGGCACCTTCCTCCCGGTCAAGTCTGATGACACCGCCGGCCACAGGATGCACGCGGAGCGCGGAGTGGTGCCGGCACATGTTGCTGCCGCGCTAAACGAGGCGAGGCGAAGGGGCGGGCGGATCGTTGCTGTGGGTACGACATCGCTGCGGCTGCTGGAGAGCGCGGCAAGTCAGGACGGCATCATCGAACCATGGAACGGCGCCACGGACATCTTCATCACTCCCGGTTATAAATTCCGGGCGGTTGATGTGCTGATGACAAACTTCCACCTGCCGCGCTCGACCCTTTTCATGCTGGTGTCGGCCTTTTCCGGCCTGGAGACCATGCGGGCTGCCTACCGTCATGCCATCGACGGTGGATATCGTTTTTACTCCTACGGGGATGCAAGCTTGTTGTTCAGAGAAGGAGACCCCGCCATTCCCGCCACGGTGCACGCATGAGCGTCTTCTCGTTTCGCCTTCTTGCTGTCGATGGAAGGGCGCGCCGCGGCGAGATTTCGATGCCGCGCGGAACGATCCGCACGCCGGCGTTCATGCCCGTTGGAACCGGCGGCACCGTCAAGGCCATGTATATGGACCAGGTACGGGGCGTGGGTGCCGATATCATCCTGGGCAACACTTACCACCTTATGCTGCGACCCGGTGCGGAGCGAATTGCGCGCCTTGGAGGCCTGCACGAGTTTGCTCGCTGGCAGTGGCCGATCCTTACCGATTCCGGCGGCTTCCAGGTGATGTCGCTGGCAGGACTTCGCAAGCTCACTGAGCATGGCGTTACCTTCCGATCGCATATAGACGGTGCGCCCTACGAGCTGACGCCGGAGCGGTCCATCGAAATCCAGGGATTGCTGGATTCCGACATACAGATGCAGCTCGACGAGTGCGTGGCGCTTCCTGCCGAGCGCAGCGAGATCGAGCGTGCGATGGAGCTTTCGCTGCGCTGGGCTGAGCGCTGCAAGGCGGCTTTCGGAGAGCAGCAGGGCAAGGCGATGTTTGGCATCGTCCAGGGCGGAGACGATGCGGCGCTCAGGGTGCGTTCTGCGCAGGCTCTGGCGGCGATGGACCTCAAGGGCTACGCGGTTGGCGGCCTTGCGGTTGGGGAGCCACAGGCGGTGATGCTGGAGATGCTGGACGCCACATGTCCGGAGCTGCCGGCGGAAAAGCCTCGCTACCTGATGGGCGTCGGCACGCCGGACGATATTTTGAAGTCGGTCGCGCGGGGCATAGACATGTTCGACTGCGTCATGCCCACGAGGGCAGGACGGCATGGCCTCGCCTATACACGGCGCGGCAAGGTCAATCTGCGCAACGCCCGCCATGCCGACGATCCGCGCCCCCTGGATGAAGAGAGCGACTGTCCGGCCGCGCGCGACTACAGTCGGGCCTATCTGCATCACCTTGTTCGCTCGCAGGAGACCTTGGGAGCGATGCTGCTCACCTGGAACAACCTCGCCTACTACCAGCGGCTGATGCAGGACATTCGAGACGCCATCGAATCTGGCAGTTTCGAAAGCCGTGCCGCGGAAATAGAAGAAGATTGGAGACGGGGCGACATCGCACCGCTATCCTGACCAGAAGTCACCCAAAGTGCCGCGTGTCCGCCTGGCTCCCGGCGCTTGAAACTCCGGCGTACGTCTGCCACAAGGCACGCAGCGCCTGACGGGCGCCCGGCAGTAATCGAGGCAAGGCCATGCGGACGTTCTTCGTTCAGATCAAATGCGAGCTCGGAAAATCCTATGAGGTCGCCAGCGCTCTTGCCGACGCCGAGATCGCTTCCGAAATTTACTCTACCGCAGGAAATTATGACCTGCTGGCCAAGTTCTATGTCGATGACGATGAGGATATCGGCCGTTTCGTCAACGAGAAGGTGCAGAGCATCGACGGCATAAAAGACACCTTTACGACCGTCACGTTCAGAGCCTTCTGAAAGCTCGCCCGTCGCCAACTGAGCCGAATCTGCAGGGTCGCGCTGGAGCAAGCCAGCGCACGGCAAGCGATCTCCTCATGCGGGCTGTTTTGGCAAAAGCGCAATAGCGCGAACATCCAGTTACATCTGGTCGTTGTACGGCCTCTTGTTCAGCCCGACCATTCTTGTCAGTTCCGTAAAGGACGGGACGCCGGTTTCGCCCTGGGCATTGTTTGCGGTGATCAGAAGCCGGATGGGAAAGCAGACGGCGTCCCGATTGGCGGGCGACATATCCTCGTAAAGACGGTCATCCCCGGTCAGGGACGCTTCCACCTTGCGAAGAGCGAGGTCAACTTCCTCGACACTCAGGACGCCTCTGCTTGTCAACATGCTGTTAATGGCTGCCACCGCCATCAACAGACCCTCAATCTGAAGGCTCGCCACGTTCATCATTGTCCTCCCTGACGTAAGCGGCCTGTTGGCGACCCGGTGTGGAGACCCTGGCATCCTTTGACCGTTCGGCAATTGCCGGACCCGCGCCCGATACCTGTTCAATCGCCGGGTTCCGCTCCAATGCCATCGGAGGCTTCTGGCCATCGGAATGGCGCGTCTTTTCATTGGCGTCTTCGATCCGTTCCGAATTGCCGAGGCCGGACGGAGGGGGCTGGTTACCCGCGGCATCCTGCGAAAAGTCGGGGTGGCCCGCATATCGTGTGTCTTCCCGGGGAGACGGTAGATCGGGCGCGTCGTTCCGCACCGCTCCTCTGGCCGACCTTGCGGAAAAGGCCGGGTCATCAAAGGGCGGAAACTTCTCCGCCGGGTGCCGTTCCTCTTCCGTGGTTGT
>QGUU01000052.1 GCA_003242525.1 Pseudomonadota bacterium
GTGTTTTAAAAATTCCTCTTGAATTTGGGGGCCGGTTCACGGTTTTTAACGTTTTTCGTTACATTCCCTTCCGGACCGGAGGTGCGCTGATCACCTCGGCGCTGATCGTGTTCATTTTTGGCCCCGGCATCATCAACTCCCTACGTCTGCGCCAGGGCAAGGGCCAGCCGATCCGTGCCGACGGCCCGCAGACGCATTTCAAGAAGGCCGGCACGCCGACCATGGGCGGTCTCATGATCCTGACGGGAATAGTGGGCTCGTCGTTGCTCTGGGCAAATCTTTCCAGCGTCTATGTATGGGTCGTGCTGCTGGTAATGCTGGGTTTCGGCGGTATCGGCTTCTATGACGACTATCTCAAAGTCACCAAGCAGTCTCATCTCGGCTTTTCAGGCAAGGCGCGGCTGGCGATCGAATTCCTCATCGCCGGCATTGCCGCCTGGTGGATCATGCAGGCCGGGCAGGCACCGTTTTCCTCGTCGCTGGCATTTCCCTTCGCGAAGGAATTTCTGATCAATCTGGGCTGGTTCTTCATTCCCTTCGGCGCATTCGTGATGGTTGGCGCGGGCAATGCAGTGAACCTCACCGACGGACTCGACGGCCTGGCTATCGTGCCGATCATGATCGCGGCGGCCTCCTTCGGCGTTATCGCCTATCTATCGGGCAACGCCGTCTTTGCGGAATATCTGCAGATCCATTTCGTGCCCGGAACCGGCGAACTGGCGGTTATCCTGGGCGCGGTCATAGGTGCGGGCCTCGGATTCCTCTGGTTCAACGCGCCTCCGGCTGCGATCTTCATGGGCGACACCGGCTCGCTGGCGCTTGGCGGCCTGATCGGGGCCGTGGCCGTGGCCACCAAGCATGAGATCGTTCTGGCCATCATCGGTGGACTCTTCGTGGTCGAGATCCTCTCCGTCATCATCCAGGTGGGCTATTTCAAGACAACGGGCAAGCGCGTCTTTCTCATGGCGCCTATCCACCACCATTTCGAGAAACTCGGCTGGACTGAGAGCCAGGTGGTCATCCGCTTTTGGATCATCGCCGTGATGCTCGCCCTGATCGGCCTTTCAACGCTGAAGCTGAGATGATCCCGGCAACGTCCTTTTCCGGCAGAAAGGTTGCCCTTTTCGGGCTGGGCGGTTCCGGCATGGCCACTGCGCACGCGCTGATCGCGGGCGGCGCGGAGGTACTGGCATGGGACGACAATCCCGAAAGCGTGGCGAGCGCGTCTTCTCAGGGTATTGCGACCGGCGATCTTCGCGAAGCCAATTGGGCCGGGATAGCCGCCTTCGTGCTCTCTCCCGGCGTGCCCCTGACGCATCCCAAGCCCCACTGGTCGGTAGAGCTGGCGCGCGCGGCAGGTGTTGAAATCGTGGGCGACGTGGAGCTTTTCTCGCGCGAACGCCGGCAGAAGGCGCCCACCGCGCCGTTTATCGCCATTACCGGCACCAACGGCAAATCCACGACGACGGCGCTGACAGCCCATATCCTCAAGATGGCGGGACGCGACACCCAGATGGGCGGCAATATCGGGCGCGCGATAATGACCCTCGATCCGCTATCGTCCGAGCGGCACTATGTGGTGGAATGTTCTTCGTACCAGATCGACCTCGCGCCTTCCATCAATCCGACCGCAGGCGTGCTGTTGAACCTCACTCCGGATCATCTCGACCGCCACGGCACGATGCAGCACTACGCCTCCATCAAGGAAAGGCTGGTGGCGGGCAGCGATACTGCCATCATCGGCGTGGATGACAGTTTCTGTGCGCAGATCGCCGATCGGCTGGAGCGCGCGGGCAAGGAAGTGGTGCGCATTTCCAAACGCCTGCCGCTGACCGACGGCTATTTCGCCAGAGGGACCGACCTGATGGAAGCGGTGCATGGCCGCTACGAGCGCATCGGGTTCCTCGAAGGCATCGGTTCGCTGCGGGGCCAGCACAACGCACAGAATGCCCTGGCCGCCGTCGCCGCATGCCTGAAGGTGGGCCTGGACCTGGGCGAGATCCAGGCCGGGCTCGAAAGCTTTCCGGGCCTTGCGCACCGCATGGAGCAGGTGGGTCGTCGGGGGCACGTACTCTTCGTCAACGACTCAAAGGCGACGAATGCCGATGCCTCGGCTCCCGCCTTGTCTTCCTTCCAGCGCATTTACTGGATTGCGGGCGGCCTTCCCAAGGAAGGCGGAATCGAGCCGCTGCGCGGCTTCTTCCCGCGCATCGTGAAAGCCTACCTGATCGGTGAGGCCGCTCCCGCTTTTGCGGCAACGCTTGGCGAGGCAGTTTCCTATGAGATTGCCGGCACGCTGGAGGCGGCGGTCGAGCACGCTGCTGCGGACGCCGCAGCCGATGACGGCAGCGAGGCCGTGGTGCTGCTTTCGCCGGCCTGTGCCAGTTTCGACCAGTTCAGGAACTTTGAAATGCGCGGCGAAGCCTTCAGGCAAGCTGTGCAGTCCATAAAAGGGGTCCAACCCGTTGGAGGGACACGCTGATGGCCCAGATAAGCCGTCTTGACCGAAGCCCGGTCGCCATGTGGTGGTGGACCGTGGATCGCTGGTTTCTGGCTGCGTTCCTCTCGCTCATGGGGCTCGGTATTGTCCTGTCCTTTGCGGCAAGCCCCGCCGTGGCCGAGCGGATTGGTCTCGATCCGTTCCACTTTGCCACCCGCCAGATCGTCTTTACCCTGCTGGGGGCCGGCGCGATGCTGGCCGTGTCCTTTCTCGATGCGCGGCAGATCAGGCGGCTGGCGCTCGTCATCATGGCCGTGATGCTGGTCCTGATGGTCGTCGTCCTCTATGTCGGTGTCGAGGTCAAGGGCGCGCGCAGATGGCTTTCGCTGATGGGAATGTCCATCCAGCCGTCCGAGTTTCTCAAGCCCGCCTTCGTGATCATCTGTGCGTGGCTGTTCGCCGAACACAGGCAAAAGCCGGACATTCCCTGCAATCTCTTCGCCATGATCCTTCTGGGCCTGGTGCTTGCCTTGCTGGTTGCGCAGCCCGATTTCGGCCAGACCATGCTGGTGACCGGAACATGGGGCATCATGTTCTTCATGGCGGGCCTGTCCTGGATCTGGATCTCGGCGCTGGGTGCGGTCGGGATCGCCGGCATTCTCGCGGCCTATTCAGCGTTCCCACATGTCGCCGCTCGCATCGACAAGTTCCTGACGGGCGAGGGCGACACCTTCCAGGTGGACATGGGCCGCGAGGCGCTCATCAATGGCGGCTGGCTAGGGCTCGGGCCGGGTGAGGGCACGGTCAAGCGCCTCATACCGGACAGCCATGCCGATTTCGTCTTTTCCGTCGCCGGCGAAGAATACGGCCTCATCATGTGCTTCTTCATCATGACGATCTTCGCTTTCATCGTGCTGCGCGGGCTCGACAAGGCACTCAAGGAGCGAGACGATTTCACACGTTTCGCCGTGGGCGGGCTGGTCACGATTTTCGGCCTTCAGTCGGTCATCAACATGTGCGTCAACCTTCAGCTGATGCCCGCCAAGGGGATGACGCTGCCGTTCATCTCCTATGGCGGCTCTTCCCAGATCGCCGTCGCAATCTCCATGGGGATGGTGCTGGCACTGACGCGCAGGAAGCCCCAGAAGCGCAACCCGGTCGGGTTGGTTGCCGGTTACGCGCCCCGGACCCTGCCGGCGGAATGAGCGTCCATGGCCAAAGGAGTCATTTTTCTGGCTGCTGGAGGTACGGGCGGACACCTGTTTCCCGCCGAAGCGTTGGCACATGAACTGACAGCGCGCGGCTGGGACGTACATCTGGTCACCGATCACCGGGTCGAACGCTTCATCGGCCAGTTTCCGGCGGCGGCGATCCATCAGGTGCGTTCCGCGACCATGGGTTCGAAGAACCCGGTGGCTCTTGCCAAGGCCTTCTGGACCATTTGGGGCGGTGTACGGGAAAGCTATGCGCTCCTGGCCCGTCTGAAGCCCCACGCCGTCGTCGGGTTCGGTGGCTATCCCACGCTGCCCCCGGTATATGCCGCGACGCGGCGCAACGTGCCGACACTGATCCATGAACAGAACGCCGTAATGGGCCGCGCCAACCGAGCGCTGGCCGGCCGTGTGGACGCAATTGCCGGCGGCTTCCTGCCCGAAGACCGGAGTGCGACCGGGATGAAGACGGTCGCGACAGGAAATCCGGTTCGGCCTGCGGTGCTCGAGGCGGCCGCGACCCCCTATTCAGCGCCGGCCGATGACGAACCGTTTCGCCTGCTGGTCTTCGGAGGCAGTCAGGGAGCCAAGTTCTTCTCCGATGCACTGCCGGCGGCCTTGGAACTTCTCTCCGACGTCCAGCGGGCGCGGCTCGTCGTCACACAACAGGCAAGGCCGGAGGACGTGGAAAAGACAAAGGCAGCCTATGCTGCCCTGAAGGTTCCAGCCGAGATTGCGCCGTTCTTCACTGACATGGCGTCGCGCATGGCTGCGGCGCATCTGGTTGTCTCTCGTTCTGGAGCTTCAACCGTCTCGGAAATTTCCGTCATCGGCCGTCCGGCCTTGCTGGTTCCCTATCCCCACGCGCTGGACCACGACCAGGCTGCAAATGCAGCCGCGCTGGCGGCGGCCGGCGGTGCGCAGGTGCATCCGCAATCGACCCTTTCCCCGCAACGTATCGCAGAGCTGATCGGTACACTGATGAAGGACCCGGCAAGGCTTGCAGCCATGGCCGCTGCGGCGCGCTTGGCCGGAAAGCCGGCCGCGACGCAGTTGCTAGCCGATCTGACAGAGGCTATTGCAGCGCGCAGATCCGTCGAGACATTCAGGAAGGAAACGCGCGCATGAAGATGCCGCAGAGCATAGGCCTCGTGCATTTCATAGGGATCGGCGGAATAGGCATGAGCGGCATTGCCGAGGTGCTGCATAACCTCGGCTATCGCGTCCAGGGCTCCGACCAGGCGGAGAGCGCAAATGTGCAGCGGTTGCGCGAGAAAGGCATCGCGTGTTTCGTGGGCCACAAGGCCGACAACATTGGCGAGGCCGAGGTAGTCGTAGTCTCCACCGCGATCAAGAAATCCAATCCGGAACTGCTGGCAGCACGGGAAAAGCTGCTTCCCATTGTGCGTCGCGCGGAAATGCTGGCCGAACTGATGCGTTTCCGCAATGCGATTGCCATCGGCGGCACGCACGGCAAGACGACGACGACTTCGATGGTTGCGGCGCTTCTGGAAGCCGGCGGCCTGGACCCAACGGTCATCAATGGCGGCATCATCAATGCCTATGGCACCAATGCCCGGATGGGCGATGGCGAATGGATGGTCGTGGAGGCCGACGAGAGCGATGGCACATTCCTCAAGCTCCCGGCCGACATTGCGGTGGTTACCAATATCGACCCGGAACACCTCGATCACTATGGCTCGTTCGACAAGGTGCGGGAGGCATTTCGCATGTTCGTCGAGAACGTGCCGTTTTACGGTTTCGGTGTCATGTGCACCGATCACCCCGAGGTTCAGGCGCTCGTCGGCAGCATAGAGGACCGCCGCGTCATCACCTATGGCGGCAATGCGCAAGCGGACGTGCGCTTTATCAACCACAAGGTGGACGGAGCCGCTTCGATCTTCGATGTGGCCATCCGCAATCGCAAGACCGGCAAGGACGAAGTCATAGAAGGGCTACGCTTGCCCATGCCGGGACTCCACAACGTCTCCAACGCCACGGCGGCCATTGCCGTTGCCCGTGAACTGGGCATTCCTGCCGATGCGATCCGGAAGGGCCTGCTGTCGTTTGGCGGCGTCAAGCGCCGCTTCACTCATACCGGCTCGTGGAACGGCGTAGAGGTATTCGACGACTACGGCCATCACCCGGTCGAAATCAAGGCGGTGCTCAAGGCGGCGCGCGAGGCGGCCACGGGCAGGGTAATCGCCATCGTGCAGCCGCACCGCTTCACACGCTTGCATGATCTGTTCGGCGACTTCTCAACCTGCTTCAACGATGCAGATACGGTGATGGTGGCGCCCGTCTATCCAGCCGGTGAAGATCCGATAGAGGGCGTGACTTCCGAGGCGCTGGTGGCACGAATCCGCGCTGCGGGCCATCGTGATGCACGTTATGTCGAGGGCCCGGAGGCCCTCGCGCCCCTGGTCCGCGACCTGGGAAGACCCGGCGATTTCGTCGTTTTTCTTGGCGCCGGCAATATCACGCAATGGGCGTATGCGCTTCCGAAGGAACTGGCCGAGGGTGAGGCATGACGCGAGGAGAAAGGCTGCTTTCCTCGCTTGGTGAGCGGCTGAAAGGCCTGCGTGGCCGCATGACGCCCAATGCGGAAATGGACAAGGTAACGTGGTTCCGGGCCGGCGGTCTGGCGGACGCGTTGTACCAGCCGGCCGACGAGGAAGACCTGGCCATGTTCCTCAGGGCAGTGCCGGAGGAAATACCGCTTACCGTGGTCGGTATCGGCTCGAACCTCCTGGTGCGCGACGGCGGCATAGAGGGTTTCGTCATCCGCCTTTCGGCTCGTGGCTTCGGGGAAGTGGAAGCGATCTCGCCCACGCGTATCCGCGCAGGTGCGGCCACGCCTGACAAAAGGGTGGCCGCTGCAGCTTTGGAGGCCGGTATTGGCGGATTTCATTTCTATCACGGCATTCCCGGCGCCATTGGCGGTGCGCTCAGGATGAATGCCGGCGCCAATGGGGTGGAGACACGTGAGCGCGTCGTGGAGGTTCGGGCGCTGGATCGGAAGGGAAATCTGCATGTGCTGTCCAATGCGGATATGGGCTATGCATATCGCCATTCTTCAGCGCCGCCAGACCTGATCTTCACTTCCGCCTTGTTCGAGGGTTATGCCGAGGACAAGGCCACCATCAGGGCGGCCATGGACGAGGTCCAGCATCACCGCGAAACCGTGCAGCCGATCCGGGAGAAAACCGGAGGCTCGACCTTCAAGAATCCGGAAGGCGGCTCGGCCTGGCGGGAAATCGACAAGGCAGGCTGCCGCGGCCTCATGATCGGCGCAGCGCAGATGTCACCCCTGCATTGCAACTTCATGATCAACACCGGCACGGCGACGGGATACGAACTCGAATATCTTGGCGAGACAGTGCGAGCCCGGGTGCTGGAAAAGTCCGGCATTAGGCTGCAATGGGAAATAAGGCGCATCGGCAACTTCCGGCCGGGATACGAGGTCCAGGAATTCCTGGGCCTGCTGCTGTAAACATCTGCGCCTGACGTTCCCGAATGCCTCGCAGGCGGGGAAATTCCCGCGATTTTCATAAAAAGTGAATCTCTCGGAATCATAGGCACTTGCCAGCGAATCCACTCTCTGATTCTCTGGCCTAAAGCGTTTCCTGATTTGAGTCGTTGAGCGTTCGTGGGGTGCCTCGGGCGGCGGGTGTGGTCTGCGGCATCGTCTTGGCTCAGTCATGGGAAGCAAGGGGCGCGCCGTAAGAGGGGATAATCGGCGAATGAAGAAGCATGTGGCTGTCCTGATGGGTGGCTTTTCGTCGGAGCGGCCGGTGTCGCTCTCGTCGGGCAAGGCATGCGCTGATGCTCTGGAGGCGGAAGGCTACCGGGTTACTCGCGTCGATGTCGGGCGCGATGTCGGCCAGGTGCTTGCGGAACTTCGGCCGGATGTCGTGTTCAACGCCCTGCACGGGCCGTTCGGCGAGGACGGGACGGTGCAGGGCATCCTTGAATATCTAGGCATCCCTTACACGCATTCCGGCGTTCTTGCTTCCGCGCTTGCGATGAACAAGGAGAAGGCCAAGCGCATTGCGAGGTCGGTTGGCATTCCGGTCGCGGAATCGAAGGTGCTCAACCGCTTCGATATTGGCTGCGAACACCCGATGAAGCCGCCCTACGTGGTCAAGCCGGTCAATGAGGGTTCGAGCTTCGGGGTCGTGATCGTAAAGGAGGAACAGTCGCATCCGCCCCAGGTCATTGCCTCCGCGGAATGGAAATATGGCGACATGGTCATGGTCGAGCGCTATGTCCACGGCCGCGAACTGACCTGTGCGGTCATGGGGGACGTGGCGCTTGGCGTGTGCGAGATCATCCCCACGGGTCACGCCTTCTACGATTATGATTCGAAATATGTGGCCGGCGGATCAAAACACGAGGTGCCGGCTAAAATTTCATTAAATATTTACCAAAAAATACAGACACTAGCCCTCAAGGCTCATCAAGCGATTGGTTGTCGCGGCGTGTCCCGGTCCGATTTCCGGTATGACGACCGCCATTCGGAAAACGGCGAAGTTGTATGGCTGGAGATCAATACGCAGCCAGGCATGACGCCGACGTCGCTGGTGCCCGAAATTGCCGCCCAAGCGGGGCACTCGTTCGGCGATTTGCTGAGTTGGATGGTGGAGGACGCTTCGTGTCTGCGTTGAGGTGGCGACAGGGTAGCGGGATGCGCGGGCAGCGGCCAGCGTTCCTTGGCCCGTCGTTCTCATTCGGGCATTTTGTGCTGCCGCGCTGGTTGCGGCGGCCCGTGCGCGTTCTTGGTCGTCTGGGCCGAGGTGAATTCACCGCACCGCGCTACAGCGCGACAATGCTTTCCGCTGCTCTGCTGGGCTCAAGCCTGCTCTATGGTGGTTACCTTGGGGGCCATCTTGACGGCTTCGTGCAGGGCATCACCGCGCGCACTGGCTTCGCCGTGGAGCAGATCCGGGTGGTGGGCAATCGCCAGACGTCCGAGATCGACGTGCTGGAAAAACTCGGGCTGAACGGCTGGACGTCCCTAATAGGTTTTGACGTCGACACGGCGCGGGAGCGCATAGAGACGCTTCCGTGGATCGAGAATGTTGCGGTGCGCAAGGTCTATCCGCATGGCCTGGAAGTGCGCATAGAGGAGCGGCAGGCCTTCGCCATATGGCAGCAGGGCAGCGTGCTTTCGGTGATCGAAAAGTCGGGCCGGATCATTGCGCCCTTTACCGGTGCACGTAATGGCGATCTTCCGCTGATCGTCGGCGCGGGCGCTCCCGAAGCTGCCCCCGACTTTTTGGCAAGGCTCGCACAATTCCCGCAGCTTACGGCGAAAGTGAGAGGCTATGTCCGCATCGGCGGAAGGCGCTGGGATCTCAAGCTGGAGAATGGAATTACCGTGAAGCTGCCGGAGGAGGGCGAGGACAGGGCGATTGCCGAACTGATACGCATGGACCAGGAAAATGACCTCTTGGGCCGTGATATCCTCGCCGTCGACATGCGTATTGCCGACCGTGTTGCCGTGCGTTTGTCGCCTGAAGCCATGAAGGCGCGCGAAGCCATGCTGAAGCAGCAGGCGCTGAAGCGCAAGCCGGGGGCGAGCACATGATCTGGCGCGTGGGCAGCAATGGCGATGCAGGACGCCGCTCCGGCATATTGACCGTTCTCGACGTCGGGTCGAGCAAGGTGTGTTGCATCGTTGCCAAGCTGAAGCCCCGCGAAGATGGCAAGCTTCTTCGTGGGCGCTCGCATCGCGCTCAGGTGATCGGCATCGGCCACCAGAAGTCGCAGGGCGTAAAGTCCGGTCTGGTCATCGACCTCGACCGGGCGGAGCACGCCATCAGGCTGGCGGTGGATGCGGCCGAGCGCATGGCCGGCCTCACCGTGGATTCATTGATCGTGAACATGACTGCAGGGCGGCTGAAGAGCGAAACCTTCTCCGCCACGATCAATCTAGGCGGCCACGAGGTTGATGAGGCCGACATCAAGAGGGTCCTGGCGGCTGGTGCCAAGCAGGCGTTGCGAAACGAGCGCGAGGTTTTCCATTCTCTGCCTTTCGCGTTCTCGCTCGACGCGGAACGCGGGATACGCGACCCGCGCGGGATGGTGGGTGAAGCGCTTGGCGTCGACATGCATGTGATGACCGGCGATGCGGCTCCGGCGCGCAATCTCGAACTGTCGATCAATCGCTCGCATCTTTCGGTGGAGCGCATGGTGGCGACGCCCTATGCCAGCGGGCTGGCTGCCCTTGTGGACGACGAACTCGAAATGGGCGCAGCCTGCATCGACATGGGCGGCGGCGCGACCACCATATCGGTTTTTTCCGAGGGCCGTTTCGTCTACGGGGATTCCATTCCCATCGGCGGCAATCATGTGACGCTGGATCTTGCCAAGGGGCTTTCGACCTCGATCGAAGCTGCCGAGCGGCTGAAGGTCATGCATGGCTCTGCGCTTCCCGGCAGCGCCGACGACCGCGATCTCGTCACTATCCAGCCCGTCGGAGAGGAATATGAGCCTGCGCAGCATGTGCCGCGTTCGGTGGTGACGCGCATCATACGCGCGCGGATCGAGGAAACGCTCGAAATGTTGCGAGATCGCATCGCCAAGTCCGGC
>QGUU01000501.1 GCA_003242525.1 Pseudomonadota bacterium
TTAGAAGAAAGATTGTCATTGGGGCCCCTGAAAGGGCCGGGCGGGGTGGCCTGGGGCCGGACCTGCCGCCCTTCTACACCGACGACGAGGCACTGGCGGCCGACATTGCCGCAGCTTCAGGGGAAGAAGAGGACCCGCTGTGGCGAATGCCATTGTGGCAGCCCTATGCTGCCAGGCTCTCTTCAAGGATTGCCGACATGAACAATGTGACGTCGGACAGTTTCGCCGGTTCCATCACGGCTGCGCTTTTCCTCAAGCGCTTTGTGGAGAAGGCGAAGTCCTGGGCGCATTTCGACATTTTTGCCTGGAATCCGGCAGAACGGCCGCATGGGCCGGTGGGCGGAGAAGCCCAGGGAATCCGCGCGTTGGAGAAAGTCATTTCCAGGCGATTTGGGTAGGGCACGTTCGGCTTCGGACTGTAACGCAACCGAAACGTTTTCGGGCGATGATCCGGGCATGGCGATCACGATGCGTCCGAGCCAGGCGTTGCGACTGTGGCAGCAGGTTGTGCTGTCAGAGATACGCGACGACGCGCCTGACCTGACCATGCGGCAGATGGCCATTCTGCTTACCATCTATCTCGAGCCGCCGCCGCATACCGTGCGCGGACTTGCTGCCCGGCTCGGCGTCACCAAGCCCGTCATTACCCGTGCGCTGGACACGATGGGCGGATTGAAGCTTGTCGCCCGCCATCGCGACGAAAACGACAGGCGCAACGTGCTGGTCCGCCGAACGGTCGAGGGAGCGCTCTATGTCGAGCGCTTCGGCGATGCTATCATTGCCAGGGCGCTGGACCTGCCCATCTGATCGTCCCCATGAACATTCGAGTGAAGAATTGACCGCCCGCGACCCCCGCCTGCATGCCTTTCGCGCCGATCTCGCTGATGTCCGCCTGCGAGGAGAGGTCACGGCCGATCGCTTCGTGGCCGGCCGCCCCGTCCGCATTTCCGTTGCGGTGGCTGACATTCGCAAGGCGCCCCGGACAGATGCCGGCGTCAACACTCAATTCCTGTATGGCGACGACGTGCTGGTTTTCGAAACCGCTCAGGGCTGGTCCTGGGTGCAGGGCGAGCGCGACGGCTATGTGGGCTATGTCGAACAAGCCGCCCTGAGCGAGAGAACAGGAACGCCGACCCACCTTGTGTCCGTGCCGCGCACGTTTCTTTATCCCGGTCCGGACCTGCGGCTCCCTGTCAGCGGTCGCCTGTCCATGGGATCTGCATTGACCGTAGCGGGCATGGCCGAAACGCGTGGCACCCATTATGCAATCCTGCCTTCCGGCGAGGCGGTGATTGCGAGCCATCTGCGGCCGGTCGGCGACCATGCCTCGGACTATGTTTCCGTCGCCGAGAGGTTTGTGGAAACGCCGTATCTCTGGGGCGGCGTGTCCGGGTTTGGTCTGGATTGTTCAGGGCTTGTGCAGCTTTCGCTGCGCATGGCCGGGAAAGATGCGCTGCGCGATTCCGACATGCAGGCCGCGACCCTTGGCGAGCCGTTGGACCCCGGCCCGGATTTTTCCGGGTTGCGCCGCGGTGACCTCGTTTTCTGGAAGGGGCATGTGGCGATCATGACCGACGGGCAGAACATGATCCACGCCAATGGTCATACGATGACGGTTGCTCGTGAAAGCCTGGCCGATGCGGTTACCCGGATCTCCTATCTCTACGGCGGACCAACCGGATTCCGGCGGATCTGAATGATCGACGGCTTCCGGGCGCGGGCCTGATCTGCCATAGGCCGTCATGGCAGGTGCGCCGCGTGGCGCGTCTACTTGCCGCCGCGCCTGAGATGCTCGTCCAGCCGCGGCATGATCTCCACGAAATTGCAGGGCATGTGCCGGTAGTCGAGCTGTGCCTTGAGGATGCCGTCCCATGCATCGCGGCAGGCGCCGGGAGACCCGGGCAGTACGAAGACGAAGGTGGCGTTGACGACGCCGCCAGTCGCGCGCGACTGGATCGTGGACGTGCCGATCTTGTCGTAGGAGATGCGGTGGAAGACTTCCGAGAATCCGTCCATGCGCTTCTCGAAGATCGGTTCCAGGGCTTCCGGTGTCACGTCGCGGCCGGTGAAGCCCGTGCCGCCCGTGGTTATGACGACATCGACGCCATCGGTCCTTGACCACTCCAGCACCTTTGCGCGGATTTTCTCGATATCGTCGGTAACGATGGCGCGATCCACCAGAATATGGCCTGCCTCTGTGATGCGCTCGGCGAGCAGCTGCCCGGACCTGTCCTCATCCAGTGAGCGTGTGTCCGAGACGGTAAGCACCGCGATACGGACGGGTATGAAAGGGCGGTCGGTCATGTTGGCATCATGCTTTGCGTGGCGGAAACGAACCAGCCCGGTTCGGCCTGGCTGATTGACCGGGCAGCAGCCTCTGCGCTCGCCCTGTCGGAAAAGAGCCCGAAGCAGGTGGCACCCGAGCCGGACATGCGCGCAATCGCGGCGCCGCTGGCACGCAGAGCTGCGAGCGCCCGGGCGATGGGCGGCGCGATTGCAATGGCAGGCATCTCGAGATCATTGCGGGTCGCAGCAAGCCAGTTCGCGAACGCATCGAAATCCGCGCCTGCGGGCACTCGCGGCATGGGCGCGTTCTCA
>QGUU01000053.1 GCA_003242525.1 Pseudomonadota bacterium
GTCGGTGCAACCGGCGTGACCCTGTCGGGCTATGCAGATCGTGTCGACCTGCTCGACGGCGGCAAGGCAGAGATCATCGATTACAAGACCGGATACTCGCCATCCAAGGCGCAGGCCCACACGTTGCTCGCGCCGCAACTGGCGCTCGAAGGCGCCTTGCTGATGCGCGGCGCGTTCCGCCAGCTTGGCGCATGCGAGCCGGAGGACCTTGCTTTCGTGCGGTTGAAGGCGAATGGGGAGGTGCTTCCTGAATCGATCCTCAGTCACAATGGCCAACACCGCAACGCAGTCGAGCTTTCCGAAGAAGCCTGGGCGCGGCTGGAGCGGCTGCTCGAGTACTACAACGACCCTTCCGCCGGCTATCTCTCGAGGGCCCTTCCGATGCGCGAAGGGGAGCTGGACGGAGATTATGACCATCTTGCCCGGGTGGCCGAATGGTCGGCCGCAGGAGACGGTCCGGACGCGGAGGCGGGGGCGTGAAGCATCGCTATCCCATTCCCGGCGATACCGTCGACAGCCAGAAAAGGGCTTCCGATCCGACCCTCTCGGCCTGGGTGTCCGCCAATGCAGGATCGGGCAAGACGCATGTTCTGTCGCAGCGTGTGGTGCGCCTGCTGCTCAGCGGCACCGATCCCGCAAAGATTCTCTGCCTGACCTACACACGCGCGGCCGCGGCGAACATGGCGAGCCGCGTATTCTCCATCCTGTCGGAATGGACGGCTCTTCCGGACGAGGAGCTCTCCGGGCGCATCGCTGATCTTGAAGGGCGCAATCCCAGCCCGGAGATGCTGCGCCGCGCGCGAAGGCTCTTTGCCGAAGCGCTGGAGACGCCGGGGGGCCTGAAGATCCAGACCATCCATGCCTTCTGCGAGGCAGTGCTGCATCAGTTTCCGCTGGAAGCCAACATCGCCGCGAATTTCGAGATGCTGGACCCCCAGATGGAGCGTGCGCTCTTCGCGGCGACCCGGCGAGACATGATCTCCGGCGCCATGGCGAAAGAGAGTCCGGAGCTTGCGGAGGCTTTCGCAACGGTGCTGGATCAGGCGGGCGAGTTGGGCCTGGACGAACTGCTTGCCGAGGTCGTGGCCCGGCGCGACGAGCTACGCACCTTCATAGGGCGGATTGGCGGCGCCGGTGACGGTTTTCGACCGTTGTTTGCCGAGTTCGGGTTCGCTCCAGGCGAAAGCGCCGAATCGATCGCGGCAGGCGCCTGGCCACTGCCTGGTTTCGAGCCGGGTTTCTTGGCCGAACTGGAGGAAATTTGCCGGCGGCATGGCGCAGCGCGGGCACAAGATTGCTTCGTCAGCAAGGCAGCACATGCCTTTTCCGAAACCGACCCGCTCCGCCGCCTTGACGGTTGCCGTGTGGCCTTCCTCAAAAGCAGTGGCGAGCCCTATCAGCCCGGATGGCTGTTCGGAAAGGCCGTGCTGGCTGAACTTCCCGATCTGGCTGACCGCTACAGTGCCGCAGCGCAGGCGGTGCTCGCCGCGACAGACCGGCTCGCCTTGCTGCGCATGCTGGAAGGCACGACGGCGGCCCTGACCATCGCCGACTGGTTGATTGCCCGCTATGAGCAGGTCAAGCGCGGCCGGGGGTTCCTCGACTTCAACGACCTCATCGTGCGCACCGTCAACCTGCTCGCCCGCGCCGATGCGGGGGCCTGGGTCCGCTACAAGCTCGATCAGGGCATAGACCACATATTGATCGACGAGGCACAGGACACCAGTCCCGAACAATGGGAGGTGGTGCGCCGTCTCGCGGAAGAATTCTTCGTGGGCGAAAGCGCGCGCGACGGCGTCACCCGCACCATTTTCGCTGTCGGTGACGAGAAGCAGTCGATCTATTCGTTTCAGGGGGCGGCGCCGGATTCATTCCATGAAAGCCGGCAGCTCTTTGCCAGCCGGGTGCGCGCCGGCAATGCCACCTTCGCCGACCTCAAGCTCACCTGGTCGTTTCGTTCGACGAGTGACGTGCTCAAAGGCGTGGATCGGGTCTTTGCCGATGAGGCAATGCGGCGCGGCATCAGCCATGATCCGGATCCGCTCGACCACAAGGCCATTCGCTTCGACGCGCCGGGCTATGTGGAAGTCTGGCCGTCTCTGGGGGCCTCTGCCGTAGAGACGCCCGAGGACTGGACCCTGCCCATCAACCACGCCAGTGCGCCTTCCGTCCGCCTGGCCGAGCAGATCGCCACCACCATCCGCGGCTGGCTGGCTACCGGTGAAATGCTGGAGGGCAAGAGGAGGCCCTTGAAGGCCGGCGACGTCGTGGTGCTGGTACGCAAGCGCGACCGGTTCGTCCACGCCCTTTTGCGCAGCCTCAAGGAAAAAGGGATTCCGGTGGCGGGGGCGGACCGGTTGCGCCTGCCGGCCCATATAGCAGTGAAGGACCTCGCCGCGCTCGGCCGCTTCCTTATCCAGCCGGAGGACGACCTTTCCCTTGCCGCCGTGCTGCGCTCGCCGATCTTCGACGTTTCGGAAGAGAAGCTGTTTGCGCTGGCCGCCGAACGGCCCCCCGGCATGTCTCTGGCCGCCTCTCTGCGCCGCCATGCCGAGAGCGATCCCGCACTGTCCGAAATCCTCGAGCAACTCGACGCCTGGTCAAACCAGGCGGCCTTCCGGCCGGTCTTCGAGTTCTACGCCGACCTCCTGGGCCGGGACGGTGTACGCAGGAAGATGATCGCGCGGCTCGGCCCGGAAGCCGGGGAAATCCTCGACGAATTTCTCAATTTCTGCCTGGCCGAGGAGCGAACCGGCCTGCCCGGGCTGGGCTCGTTCCTGACGACGCTGGACAGTGCCGGCCCGGAAATCAAGCGCGAGATGGACCAGAGCCGCGACGAGGTGCGGGTCATGACCGTCCATGCCGCGAAGGGGCTGGAAGCGCCCGTGGTCTTCCTGGTCGATGGCGGTTCGGCGCCCTTCAGCGACCAGCATCTACCCCGCTTGATCCCCTTCGAGGCCCGAAGCTGGCGCGGCAGGGGCTATCTCTGGCGCGCTGCAAGCGACACGGCCAACAAGATCTCCCGGGAAGCGGCGGCGCGCATGCGGGAATTGGCCGACGATGAGTACCGGCGCCTGCTCTATGTCGGCATGACGCGAGCGGAGGACAGGCTGATTGTCTGCGGCTATCACGGCAAGCGCGCGCAGCATCCGGATGCATGGCATTCGCGTGTCTGCCGGGCGCTGTGGGACGCGCCGGAAACCGAGGAACGTCCGCATCCAGCCGGCGGGGAGCCCGTGCGTCGCTTTCGCGTTACCGACCTATCTCCCCTTGCGCTCGAGGCCGCAAGCGAGGCGACGGAGCCCGATTTCGGCCGCCCGCCGGCATGCCTTTCGAAGCCTCTGAGGCAGGAGGAGGAATTGCCTCGGCCGCTGTCGCCCTCGGGCGCTGCCGCTCTGATCGACCAGGCGCAGGAGCCGGTAATCGACACGCGCTCGCCTGTTCTGGATGCAGAGATGGAGCCAGGCTTCGCGATTCGTCGCGGACTGGTGCTGCACAAGCTCCTGCAAACCTTGCCCGGTATGGAGGTGTCGGCGCGCCGGCCGGCGGCCGAACGATACCTCGCCCGCGCTGCGGCAGACTGGCCGGCACCTGAGCGCGAAAATGCGCTGGCGCAGGTCGAAGCCATTCTCGATGCCCCCCGTTTCGCACCCCTCTTTGCCCCCGGTTCCCGCGCCGAAGTGGCGATCACGGGCGAGATCGAGCTGCGCGGAAAGCGGCGGTCCGTTTCCGGCAAGGTGGACCGACTCGCCGTCGGCCCCGATATGGTCTGGATCGTGGACTACAAGACCAACCGCGTCGCACCTGTCTCGGCAGCGGATGCGCCGCCGGCCTATGTGCTGCAGATGGCCCTCTACCGCGCGCTTCTTGCACCGCTTTATCCCGATCGCCGCGTCGCGGCGGCGCTCCTGTTCACCGAGGCCGCGCGGCTTGTCGAACTGCCAGACAAGGCGTTGGACGAGGCTCTTGCCCGACTCACCACCGCATGACACAAGACCTGCTTGAAACGCCGGTACGGCGCCACCACATCTGGTAAGACCTGAAATCGAAAGGATCTCCCCATGGCCACTGTGAAGGTCGACAACAACAATTTCCGCTCCGACGTACTCGAGGCCAAGGAGCCGGTGGTGGTGGATTTCTGGGCGGAGTGGTGCGGTCCGTGCAAGATGATCGGTCCCTCGCTGGAGGAAATTGCGTCCGAGCTGCAGGGCAAGGTCAAGATCGCCAAGCTCAACATTGACGAGAACCCGGAACTCGCGGCGCAGTACGGAGTCCGCTCCATTCCCACCCTCATGATCTTCAAGGGCGGCGAAGTTGCCGACATCAAGGTTGGCGCCGCGCCCAAGACCGCGCTGTCGCACTGGATCGGCGGCGCCGTCGCCTGACCGTCTTGGGACGGTGTTTCGCGCTAAGCCCGGCCGTGTGCCGGGCTTTTTGTTGGCGCGATGTTCCGGACCGGCTGGCTCTCCCATCAGGAGCCGGCCAGGTCTTTGCTAAGCCCCAAGGGAGAAGGCCATGACCGAAGCTGCCACATCCACCGTCTTTATCGACAATGAACGCATCACCGTGACGGAGTGGCGCTTCGCGCCGGGCGCCAGCACCGGCTGGCATCGGCACGAACATGACTATGTGATCGTGCCCCTTATGGACGGAAGGCTGAAGCTTCTTACCGCTGCCGGCGAATCTTTCGGCGAGATGAAAGCGGGCGTGCCCTACTTCCGCGAAGCGGGCGTGGAGCACGACGTCATCAACGCAAACGATGCGGAATATGCCTTCATCGAGATCGAGCTGAAATAGCGCAGCATCCCTTGAATGGGGCCGCGCTTTCAGCCGGGCGGGGTGCCATTCTCTCCCAGCACGGCGCCAGCAAGATAGAGCGATCCCCCTATGAAGATGCGCGGCGGCGGTTCGTCCTGGCCGAGCGTATCGCGCAGCAACAGGAGGGCGCTGGCCACCGAGCCGACCGGTTCGGCCGAGAGTCCTGCTTCAGCGGCGCGCGCCGCCAGTTCGTCATTCGGCACGCCCGCGTCGCTCATCGACACCGGCACTGTATAGACATGTCGCACCAGGCCCTTGAAAGCGCTGAAATAGCCAGCCTGATCCTTGGTGTTGATCATCCCTGCGATCATGTAGAGCGGCCGCGGGCTTTTCTCTTCCTGCTCAGCCAGCGCCTCCGCTATGGCGACGCCCGCACCAGGATTATGACCGCCATCCAGCCAGATCTCTGCGCCCGGCGGCGCAAGCCCGACAAGGTGCCCCTGGGTCAGCTTCTGCATCCGGCCCGGCCATGTGACGCCCGCCATCGCCGCATCGGCGGCCCTGTGGTCAATGTCGAACCCGGCGGCCTTCACTGCCGCGATCGCCGCCGCCGCATTGGCGAGCTGGTGCCGTCCGGGCAAGCGCGGCAGGGAAAGGTCCAGCAGCCCGTCCTGGTCCTGGTAGACCATGCGTCCGTTTTCGCCGAAGGCCAGAAAATCCTGGCCATATACTGTGAGGGGGCAGCCGAGGCGGTCCGCCGTCTCGATGACCACGTCCTGCGCCGCGTCGAATTCCTGCTGCCCGATCACGGCGGGGGCGCCCGGCTTGAGAAAGCCCGCTTTTTCCCCCGCAATGAGCTCGATGCGGGCGCCGAGATACGCTTCATGGGCCAGCGGGATCGGCATGAAGACAGATACTACCCGACGCTTGACCACATTGGTGGCGTCGAAGCGGCCGCCGAGCCCCACCTCGATAATGGCGGCATCGGCAGGATGCTCCGAGAACAGCACGAAGCCCACGGCGGTCAGCACTTCGAACACGGTGATGTTCTGGCCGTCATTGGCGTCGGCGACGCGCCGGATTGCTTCGGCAAATACCCTGTCTTCCACCAGCCTGCCGCCGCCCGGGGCAGCCAGCCGGTAGCGCTCGTTCCAGTTGACGAGATGCGGTGAGGTATGGACATGGACATTGTAGCCGGCGGCCTCCAGCAATGCGCGCGAAAAGGCGGCGCAGGAGCCCTTGCCGTTGGTGCCGGCTATATGGATGACCGGCGGCAACCTGTCCTGGGGATTGCCGAGCCTGTCCAGAAGCCGGGCGACTCGTTCCAGCGAAAGGTCGAATCCCTTCGGGTGCAGCGCCATCAGGCGTTCGATTTCACGATCGGCGGTGAGGATGGTCATGTTGGTTTCCGCGCGCTGCGTCGGGCCGGATCCGGTCGGCGCGTTGCAAGTTGCTGGTTGACGCATGGTCTTCCCGAAGGCGATGTCGCCTCCGGGCAAAATGCTTTAGGCGCCGGCCGTGCGGCTCGCCGTCGCGACAGCGCCAGTCAATGTTCCGTTCAGGCCGGGTGCCGCGCTTCCGGCTGAATCACCGCGGGAGGTGGCGCCTCCGGCAAGGCCTGCTCCTCCCGCTCGCTCACCTTCAGAAGGAGCTTGAGCAGGCGGGCGACCGTCTTCTTCATTTCCAGCCGCGAAACGACCATGTCAACCATGCCGTGTTCCATAAGATACTCGGCTCGCTGGAAGCCTTCCGGCAGCTTCTCGCGTATGGTCTGTTCGATGACGCGCGGCCCCGCAAAGCCGATCAGCGCGCCTGGTTCGGCAATGTGCACGTCGCCGAGCATGGCGTAGGAAGCCGTCACCCCGCCGGTCGTGGGGTTGGTCAGCACGACGATGTAAGGCAACCCGGCCTCCTTGAGCCTGTCGACCGCGACCGTGGTGCGCGGCAATTGCATGAGGGACAGGATGCCTTCCTGCATGCGCGCGCCGCCGGAGGCGGCAAAGAGGACGAGCGGCCGCTTGCGCTTCAGCGCCGTATCGAAGGCGTGGATTATGGCTTCGCCGGCGGCCATGCCGAGCGAACCGCCCATGAAGGCGAAATCCTGCACCGTAACGATGACGGGAAGCCCTTCTATGGTCCCGGCGGCATTGAGGATGGCATCCTCCAGCCCCGTTTTCGCCTTCGCCTCCTTCAGCCGGTCGACATATCGCTTTTCGTCGCGAAACTTCAGCGGATCGACAGGCACCTTCGGATTTTCGATGACCTCATATTTGCCGTCGTCAAAGAAGAATTTCAGTCGCTCCTTGGCCGCGATCTTCATGTGATAGCCGGAGGAAGGAATGACGTACTGGTTCTCCTCCAGGTCCTTGTGAAAGACCATTTCGCCCGTTTCGGGGTCCTTCACCCAGAGGTTCTCCGGCACTTCGCGCCGGCCGAGCATGGAATTGATGCGCGGGCGGACGAAATTGGTAATCCAGTTCATGAGATTGGCTCCTTTGCCCGGATCGCTCGTCGCAGAGGTAGGAAAACTATTCGGCAGCAGCAAGGCGGGCCTGGCGCACGCCATGTGCCAGCCCGCTGACCAGCGTGGCTACGGCCTCGCCCGGATCGGCCGTCTTCCTGCCGTCGGCGCCGATCACGTTGGCGACTGCATTGACGATAGCCGTTCCAACGACCACGCCATCTGCGGAAGCGCCGATGATGCGGGCCTGTTCGGCCGTCTTGACCCCGAACCCGACGCAGACCGGCAATGCGGTATGCTGCTTTATGCGCTTCACGGCGGCGGCCACCTTTTCCGTATCGGCCAGGGCCGAGCCGGTGATGCCCGTCATCGATACGTAGTAGACGAAGCCCGAAGTGTTCTCCAGCACCTTGGGCAATCGCCTGTCGTCGGTAGTGGGCGTGGCCAGCCGGATGAAATTGATGCCCGCCTTGAGCGCCGGAAGGCACAGTTCCTCGTCCATTTCAGGGGGAAGGTCCACCACGATCAGGCCGTCGATTCCGGCGGCCTTTGCATCGGCGAGGAACCGGTCCACGCCATAAATGTATATGGGATTGTAATAGCCCATCAAAACGATCGGCGTTTCCTGGTCCGCCTGGCGGAATTCGGCCGCCATGGCAAGCGTCTTTGCCAGCGTCTGGCCGCCCTTGAGCGAGCGCAGCGCCGCGGCCTGGATCGCCGGGCCATCCGCCATCGGGTCGGAAAAGGGCATGCCGAGTTCGATGATATCCGCGCCTGCCCCAGGCAGCGCCTTCATGATCGAAAGCGAGGTGTCGTAGTCGGGGTCGCCCCCCATGAAGTAGGTAACGAGCGCCGGGCGGCCTTCTTGCTTGAGCTGCGCCATGCGGCGGTCGATGCGGGTTGTCATGTCAGATCTCCATGCCCATCATCCTGGCCACCGTATGCACGTCCTTGTCGCCCCGGCCCGACAGGTTCACGATGATGATCTCGTCCCTGCCCATGGTCGGTGCGATCTTGATGGCGTGGGCGATGGCGTGCGCCGATTCCAGTGCCGGAATTATGCCTTCTGCCTTGGTGCAGAGCTGAAAAGCCTCCAGCGCCTCGTCGTCGAGGATCGGAACATAATCCACGCGCCCGGTGTCGCGCAGCCATGCATGCTCCGGGCCGACACCGGGATAGTCCAGGCCCGCCGAAATCGAATGGCCATCGACTATTTGGCCGTCCTCGTTCTGCAGGAGATAGGTGCGGTTGCCGTGCAGCACGCCCGGCCGCCCGGCGTTCATGGAGGCGCAATGCTCGACGCCGTCCAGCCCGCGGCCTCCGGCTTCCACGCCTATGATGCGAACGTCCTTGTCATCCAGGAAGGGGTGGAACAGGCCGATGGCGTTGGAGCCACCGCCCACCGCGGCAATGATCACGTCCGGCAGGCGCCCTTCCTGTTCCAGGATCTGGGCACGCGCCTCGGAGCCGATCACCGACTGGAAGTCGCGCACCATCTCGGGATAGGGATGCGGTCCGGCCGCGGTGCCGATCAGGTAGTAGGTGTCCTCGACATTGGTCACCCAATCGCGCAGGGCCTCGTTCATCGCGTCCTTGAGAGTGCCGTGTCCGGCCGTCACGGGGCGCACCTCGGCGCCAAGCAGCTTCATGCGGAATACGTTCGGCTTCTGCCTCTCCACATCGGTGGCGCCCATATAGACGAAACAGGGATAGCCGAAACGGGCGGCTACGGTGGCAGAGGCCACGCCATGCTGGCCGGCACCGGTTTCGGCGATGATCCGCGTCTTGCCCATGCGCTTTGCCAGCAAGATCTGCCCCAGGCAATTGTTGATCTTGTGCGAGCCCGTATGATTCAGGTCCTCTCGCTTGAAATAGATCCTGGCGCCGCCGAGATGCCTGGTGAGGCCTTCCGCGAAATAGAGCTTTGACGGCCGGCCGGCATAGAAGGTCGACAGCGCTGTCAGTTCTGCCTTGAAGGCCGGGTCGTTCTTGGCAGCTTCCCACTCCTTCTGCAGGTCGAGGATCAGCGGCATCAGCGTCTCCGCCACGAAACGGCCGCCGAAAATGCCGAACATGCCCTGTTCGTCGGGGCCGGTGCGGAAGGAATTGGGCAAAGCCGGCTCGTTCATTGCCGATCTCCTGTCAGTCTTGCCGGCCTGCCGAGGGGCTCCGGCCTTTCATCTTTTCCCGACATGGTTTGGCCGCGCCTGTCAAGCTTGGCGATGTTGCCCGGCGGCTTGCACGGCGCTGAAGAACTCCTCGATCCGTGCGGGGCTCTTCACTCCCGGCGCCGTTTCCACCCCCGAGGATATGTCGATGGCGGGTGGGCGGGCGACGCGCAGCGCCTGTCCGACATTTTCGGCATTGAGGCCGCCTGAGAGGAAATAGTCGGTTCCGGCCGGGACCGCCGCAAGCAGGGGCCAGTCGAAGGACACGCCATTGCCGCCGGGCAGTTGCGAGCCTTCCGGTGGTTTGGCATCGAAAAGGTATCTGTCGGCGATGCCGCGGTAGGGTTCGGCGGCCCGCAGGTCGGCGGCCTCGCGGATCGGGAATGCCTTTATGATCGGAAGCCGGTAGCGGGCCTTGATTGCGGCTACCCGCTCCGGCGGTTCCTTGCCATGCAATTGCAGCATGTCGGGCTGCATGATGGAGACGATGCGTTCCAGAACCGCGTCTTCGGCGTCAACCGTCACCGCGACGGCGAGAGCCTTGCCGCGCGCGGCCTCGCGCAACCGGGCGGCATCCTCCGGCTCCACATGGCGGGGGCTCCTTGCAAAGAAGATGAAGCCGATATGGCTTGCCCCGCCGGCGAGCGCCGCTCCGACCGCCTCCGGCGTCTTGAGGCCGCAGATCTTGATGTCCAGGGTCATGGCGGGGGGCGGGCCCTTTTAAACATCCCCCGGCCCCCCGAACCGGAACAAAAATCTTATTGCGCCTTTTTTTTTAAAAAAAAAAAAAACAAAATCGAGATCAATAATCAAGACTAATCATGA
>QGUU01000502.1 GCA_003242525.1 Pseudomonadota bacterium
GCTCAGCCCCCGCAGCGCAAAGGCTGTGCGAAACCCAGGGCCCAACTCCCGGCCCATACGGGTCGAGCCAGTTGCCGAGACCAACGGCACCTTGGGATGATCCACAAGCACCTCGCCAACCGCGCGGTCACCGATCAGGACCTTGAGCAGATCCTTGGGCGCATCGTCGCCGAAACGCTCCATGGCACGTGCGAAGATCGCCTCGCAGGCAAGCGCGGTCAGCGGCGTCTTTTCCGAAGGCTTCCACACCACGCTATCGCCGCAGACGAAAGCGAGCGCGGCATTCCACGACCATACGGCGACCGGGAAATTGAACGCGGAGATGACGCCTACCACTCCGAGCGGATGCCAGGTTTCCATCATGCGGTGACCGGGGCGCTCTGTGGCGATGGTAAGCCCGTACAACTGACGTGACAGGCCGACTGCGAAATCGCAGATGTCAATCATTTCCTGCACTTCGCCGAGGCCTTCGGAAGGAATCTTGCCAACCTCGATCGACACCAGCCGGCCAAGATCGGCCTTGTGCGCACGCAGCTCTTCGCCGAGCAGGCGAACCAGCTCGCCGCGGCGCGGCGCCGGCACCATGCGCCAGGCCTTGAAGGCCTCATGCGCCGCCTCGATGGCATCGCTTGCCTGTGAGGCCGACATGCTCTTCAGCGCCGCGATCTTCTCGCCCGTCACAGGGCTCCTCACTTCGAGGTCACCGCCCGAGAATGCGCTCTCATTCACGCCCAGCTTGGCCAGCAGTTCGGCCGTTTCCTTCGCAACCGTCATTTGACTTCCTTCTTGAACCGATTGGCGCGGACGCGCCGTCGGGCCTGCAAATAGCGGTTTCCGGAATCTTTCGCCACCCCGTGCGATTGAGCCAGAGGTCGCACGATTGTGCGGGTTGCGTCCGAACTCACCCTGCTGCCGGTGTGCTTTCCACCATCAGCCGGTCAATATGCGTGCGAATGTGAGCCGCCTCGGCCGCCGTATTGGCCAGGGAAATGGCGCGGTCAAAGGCCTCGCGCGCCTCGTCGTTGCGGCCGAGCTGCATCAGCAGTCCCCCCCGCAGGCCGTGGAAATGGAAATAGCCGGAGAGCCGGTCGGCAAGAGGCTCGATCATCGCCAGCGCCGCTTCGGGCCCGCGCACCTTGGAAACTGCAACGGCGCGATTCAACGTCACAACCGGCGAAGGCTGCATCCGTTCAAGCAGGCCATAAAGCAGGTCGATCTCCTTCCAGTCCGTGTCTTCAGTCTTCTGAGCACGTGAATGAAGGGCCGCGATCGCTGCCTGCACCTGATAGGGACCGGGCTTTTGATGACGCAGCGCCTTGTCCACCAGTGCAAGGCCTTCATCGATCATGTTGCGACGCCAGAGCGAACGGTCCTGGTTCTCCAGCAGCACGATCTCGCCACTGGCATCGAAACGGGCTGGAGCACGGGCATGCTGCAGAAGCATCAGAGCCACCAGCCCCATGATTTCCGGCTCCGAGGGGAAAAGCCTGAGCAACAGCCGGCCGAGCCGGATTGCTTCCTCTGCGAGAGCTGCACGCGCCGACGCCTCCGCGCTGGCTGTCGAGTAGCCTTCGTTGAATACGAGATAGATCATGGTCGCGACCGCAGCCAGCCGTTCCGCGCGCTCCACCGGTCCTGGCGTTTCGAACGGCACGCCGGCGGACGCGATGCGCGCCTTGGCGCGGGTGATGCGCTGTTCCATGGCGCTCTCGCTGACGAGGAAGGCTCGGGCGATTTGCCTGACCGACAGCCCCGACACGATGCGCAGAGCCAGCGCGATCTGCTGCGTCGCCGGAAGATCGGGATGGCAGCAGACGAAAAGCAGGCGCAATATGTCATCCCGATAGTGCGCGCCGTCCAGCCTTTCGGCCATGTCCGTCTCGACATCCTCCAGGTCGGACACCTGGTCTTCGTCCGGCATCGCAACCTGCCTGGAGCGTTTACGCACGCCATCTATTCCGCTGTTGCGCCCCACGAAGATCAGCCACGCGGCCGGATCCCGCGGCGGCCCGTTTTTAGGCCAGTTCTTCAGCGCCTTGAGGCACGCATCCTGAAAAGCCTCCTCCGCCGTGTCCATGTCGCGGAAATAACGCAGCAGCGCTGCCATCGCTTGCGGACGGGCGGCATCGAGAGCAGAGGCTATCCAGGCGGGATCGGTCATGTCGCAACTTTCGAGGGCTCGCCGGAGACCGGGCTGAAAACCGAAACGGGCCGGATCTCGTAGGAACCGCCGCTCGGATTGACCGCGGACAGCTCCTTGGCAAAAGCAACCGCCTCATCCAGATTTTCGCAGTCGATCGTATAGAAGCCGAGGAATTGCTCCTTGGTCTCGGCAAACGGCCCGTCCATGAGCACGGCTTCGCCCTTGACCTTCTTCAGCGTGGTTGCCGCTGTCGTTGGCAGAAGCCGCGCCACGGGCCCGAGCTTGCCCGCACGTGCATATTTCTCCTGCACGGCGGCGAGGTCGGCCATGACGGCATCGTCCTGCTCCTTGCTCCAGGAACAGACGACATCTTCGGACGCGTAGCAGAGTATGGCGTAGAGCATCACTGAACCTTTCCCGTTTCGAGGACGAAAGAGT
>QGUU01000503.1 GCA_003242525.1 Pseudomonadota bacterium
GCGGAAGACTTCGTTTCCCAGGTCGAGCGGGCCGAGAAGGAGCTGGCGCTGCTGCGTCACACGGGTACGCACGCTTTCGCATGGCTCGCCGGGGATTTGAACCCCAACGGGGTAGTAGGCGAGGCAGGCCTTGCAACGGCGGAAAAGGGGCGGCTCACTGCCGAGCATCAGGCAGACGGCTTCATTCGCCTGTTGCGCGACATCCGCAAGGCGCGTCTGGCGGACTGGTTGACGTAACTATCCCTCAATCCTCAGTTCGAAAGGCGTGCCTTCGAACGCGTCCGCACCACGGCCAATCGCCCGGATTGCCTCTGTCATTCGGCCGTTGCGTTCCAGAAGCGTGTCTGCCACGGCGACAAGCCGCGGATTGGGCGTGGCCGAGGGTGAAAGCCGGCGCAATGTCTGCGCCAGTTCCATCTCGTCGCGCCATGGTGCCAGTGCTGCCGCGATAATGTAGGCCGACGCGGTCGAGCGGCTGATGCCGGCATAGCAATGAACCACCAGCGGCCTCGCCCGGTCCCAGCGACACGCGAAATCGAGCAGGCTGCGCACATGCTCTTCGCCCGGCAGCGTCATCCCTTCCTGCACCTGTGCAATGTCATGCATGACGAGATGCAGGTGGTTCCGGGGCGGAATGGAGGGCGGACGAACCATTTCCGTACCGGCGGCAAGTAGCGACAGCAGATGGCCGGCGTTTGTGCTGGCCACCACTTGTTCCAGCTTCGACAATGGACAAACGTGGACCGCAGACAAACTCATGCCGGCATCTCCTCTGCCTGATCCGGACTCTCGCTGCGCCATTCGGCGAGCGCGGCTCCAAGCCGCTCCCATTCTTCATGGGAGGCTGGCAGACCGGCGCGCAGGGCGTTCGGCCTGTCATGGAAATGGCGCAGCACTATGCCCTTCTCGCCGAGCGCATGGAAAAGCCGCCGCGCGCCGGAAAACTCGATGTAACGATACAACGTCGTGCCACCGACGACCGGAACGTCGAATCGAGAAAACAGCGTATCCAGCCGTGCGGCCTCACCGGCGAGCCGGCCGCGCATTGCCTCCTGCCAGTCACTATCAGCAAGAGCCGCAATGCCATATTCGACCGCCGGGCCCGACACAGCCCAGGGTCCGAGTTGCGCCTCGAGCCGAGTCGCTGTCGCGGGATCGGCTAGTGCGAACCCCAACCTGATACCGGCCAGCCCGAAGAACTTGCCAAAGGAACGCAGCACGACCATGCCGCCCTCTTCGACATGGCCGGCCATGCTTTCGGCACGGGGGCCAACATCCATGAACGCCTCGTCCACAACCAGCAGGCCACCTCTCGCGCGCATCTTGCTGGCCAGGGCAAGAAGCCTGCCGCTGGATATGATGCGGCCGTCCGGATTGTTGGGATTGACCACCACGGCAAGGTCGGCCTCTTCCAGGGCATCGAGCGTTGCCACCTGTTCAACCTGGTGGCCGACGATCCGCGCCGCCCGCGCATGTTCCGCATAGGTCGGCGCCAGCACCCGCGCACGGCCGGGCGGAGCCAGCGAGGCAACGACGGGCAGGAGGATTTGCGTGCCGGGCGCGGCACACACATTGCCTGCTCCTGCGGCCTCATAAGCGGCAGCGGCAACTTCCTTGAGAGTATGAAGGCGCGCCGTCTCCGGCAGGCGCGTCAGTGCAGTGGCGGGCAGATTGAAAAGCGGATAGGAGTGCGGATTGATCCCGGTCGACAGATCGACGTAAGGCTCGGGCGCATTCGGAAACAGCGCTCGTGCCCGCTCAAGGCTTCCGCCGTGATCCACCGCTGCCAAATGTCCGTCCGGAACGTCCATGTCCGTCCTGATTGCCTTCCTGTCGCTGATTGCCGAACGCCTTATCGGCTACCCGGACCGACTGTTTGCTGCCATCGGCCATCCAGTGACATGGCTTGGCCGGCTGATAGCCTTTCTGGATCGTACGCTCAACCGCCCGACGGATTCCGACTTCAGGCGTCGCATGTCGGGCGTTCTGGCGCTTGTCATTATCGTCGCCATACCGGTTCTGGCCGGTTTCGCAATCCAGCGGTTCCTGGGGGAAATCGCTGGCGGGTTTCTGCTCACGGCGCTTCTGGCGACGTCGCTTTTAGCCCAAAAGAGCCTTCATGAACACGTCCGCGCCGTGGCGCACGCCTTGGACACAGGTGGCGTGGAAGCTGGCCGCAAGGCGGTGGCGCTGATCGTCGGGCGCGACCCCGAACAACTTGACGAAGCTGCGGTGTGTCGAGCGGCCATCGAAAGCCTGGCGGAGAATTTCTCGGACGGCGTGGTCGCCCCTGCCCTGTGGCTGGGCATCGGCGGACTCGCCGGCGGCGCCGGCTACAAGGCAGTCAATACGGCCGACTCCATGATCGGCCACAAATCGCCCCGCCACCGGGCGTTCGGCTGGGCGGCGGCACGCCTCGACGATCTCGTCAACCTTCCGGCCTCTCGCCTCTCGGCCCTGCTCATCGTGCTGAGCGCCGCCTTGATGAAGGACGCCGATCCCGGTGCGGCGTGGCGCGCAGTGCGGCGCGATGCGGGCAGGCACCGCTCTCCCAATGCGGGATGGCCCGAAGCTGCGGTG
>QGUU01000504.1 GCA_003242525.1 Pseudomonadota bacterium
CGTTCGATGGTGAAGGTGTCGAGGGCGAAAGGCTGGTGATGGTGGACAAGGGCGTGCTGCGCCACTGGTTTCTTTCGACGTCCACCGGCCGTGAGCTCGGTCTGCCGACCAACGGCCGGGGCGTTCGCAGCGGTTCGCAAGTGTCGCCGTCTTCAACCAACCTTGCCATAGAGCCCGGCGAAGCCAGTCCTGAGGACATGATAAGATCGGTGAAATCCGGCTTTTACGTCACGGAGGTCTTTGGCCAGGGCGTAAACATGGTGACCGGCGAATATAGTCGCGGCGCCTCCGGCTTCTGGATCGAGAATGGCGAGCTTGCCTATCCGGTGTCGGAGGTAACGATCGCTTCAAACCTGAAGGCTATGTTCCTCTCGATGCAGCCGGCCAGCGATATCGACCGCAATTTCAGCATGGCAGCTCCGACGCTGCTTATCGAAGGCATGACCCTTGCCGGAAGCTGACGACACAACGCTTGCATTCGCGACTGAGGATCTTGCCTTGCTGCGCGACGCCGCTCGCGAGGCGGGCACCATCGCCATGCGCTATTTCGGCAAGAGCCCGGAAGTGTGGATGAAGGGCGGCACTTCGCCGGTGAGCGAGGCAGACTATGCCGTAGACACGTTTCTTCGCGAAAGCTTGCTTGCAGCAAGGCCGGATCATGGCTGGCTGTCGGAAGAAACGGCGGACGATCCTGCGCGACTCGCGGCGCGGCGCACCTTCGTGGTCGACCCGATCGACGGAACGCGTGCCTTTCTGGAAGGTCGCCGCACATGGTGTGTGAGCGTGGCGCTGGTCGAAGCCGGAAAGCCGATCGTGGGAGTGCTCGATTGCCCCGCCAAGGACGAAGTGTATTGGGCGCTACCCGGCCAGGGAGCCTTCTGCAATGGCCGACGCCTTGAAGTGCGCAAGAACGAGGAGGTGCTGGAAGTCGCCGGGCCAAAGGCTTTGCTCGATCGCATTCCTGCCGCATGGCAAGACCGTATCAGGCGGGTGTCCTACATTCCCTCCCTTGCATATCGGCTGGCGATGATAGCCAACGGCTCCCTTGACGCCAGCTTCGTCAAGGCAAACGCGCATGACTGGGATATTGCCGCCGCGCTGCTCGTGTTGCAGGAAGCCGGTGGGCAACTGGTTGACAGGCAGGGCAGGGAGCCGGTCCTTGCCAGGGCTGAAACTCGCCACGAGGAACTGGCGGCAGGAAGCGGCCCGGTATTCGGCATGATGTCGGATGTCCTGGGCCAGCTCAACGCATAGTCGCCACGGTTTTAAATTTCCATGCTTTGGTTTAGACCAAGGCGCAAATCACGGACGCTGGGATAATCATGACCGGGAAAAAGGGAAAAAAGCAGCTTTTGCATCTGGTCTTCGGAGGCGAACTAACCAGACTCGACGGAACGGAGTTCCGCGACCTGCAGGCGCTCGACATTGTCGGCATTTATCCTGACTACGAGTCCGCACATGCGGCCTGGAAAGCCAAGGCGCAGGCGAGCGTGGACAATGCGCATATGCGCTATTTCGTCGTGCATCTGCATAGGCTGCTCCAACCGGAAAGCTCGAGCGGCGCCTGAACATGGAGCAAGGAGTGGCGAGGTCGACGAACGAACCGGCCGCACGCAAGACACGCGCCGGTCGGGCGGCGAAACGATTCTGGAAGCGCATACGCCGACCTCTGGCAGAGTCGCATATCGCCAAAAGCGTACTCGCCAGCCTGCTTGCCGCGGCCATGCGGTTCATCCGTTTGACCAACCCGGTCGTTGCCGGTTCTGCCAACTTCGAGCGCGGCGGCTATGCGGCCATGGAACCGGGCATCATCGCTCTCTGGCACGGTCAGCACCTTCTCATGCCGGCCTTTTATCCCAGCCCACGGCCGCTGGTTGCCATGGTGTCGCGCAGCGCCGATGCGGAGATCAATGCGCTTCTGATCGAGAAGTTCGGCATCGAGGCGGTGCGAGGATCAGGAGGGCGAGATAATGCGCGGCATCTGGACAAGGGTGGTGCCAAGGCACTGATCGCGTTGAAAAAGGCCCTGACCGGGGGCAAGAACGTCTGCATGATCGCAGATATTCCGCATGGCACACCACGCGAATCGGGAATGGGCATCATTCTGCTGGCAAAGCTTTCTGGCCGCCCCATCTTTCCGGCGGCACTGGCCACCAGCCGCCGAAAGGTGCTCGAGCGAAGCTGGGACAAAACCACGATCAACCTGCCTTTCGGCCACTCTGCCCTGGCGGTGGGCGAACCGGTTCTCGTATCGGCCGACGCGGACGAAACGGAGATGGAGCGCAAGCGGCAGGAACTTACGGTTCAGTTGAACATGGCCACGGCAGAGGCCTACCGCCTGGTGGATGCCGGAAAATGAGCGAGCGGTGGGCGCGCACCATGCTTTCGGCCTATCGAATCGCAGGTGCTGCCGCCTATCCGCTCGCGTGGCCCTATATTGCCTGGCGCGCTTCCAAGGGCAAGGAAGACCGCAAGCGCACCCGTGAACGCTACGGTATTGCCGGGTATGAAAGACCATCGGGTCCGCTCATCTGGGTGCACGCCGCAAGCGTCGGGGAGACCATCGCGG
>QGUU01000505.1 GCA_003242525.1 Pseudomonadota bacterium
CGGATTGAGGACAATTCTTCGAACCGGGGTGTTGCCCAACTGGACGACGAGACGGAGGAGGGTCTCGCCTGATCAATCAGGCCGCCCTCCCAACCGCCCCATGTTCAGGAACTCGGCGCGAAAAAACCAGGGTCGTCGGTCGTCAACCACGGGTGCCGGGATGCACGCCTGGGCGCCGAAGGCGTCGCCCGCAAAAAAGCCTTGATTAGTTTGCGATCGATGGCATAAGCCCTTTTAAACAGTTTAAAGGGGTGGGAGGCTGCGCCCTGGCCCAGAAAATCAAGCTGTCGACGATCGCTGACGCATTGGGGGTCTCGACGGCCACCGTGTCGCTGGCGCTGCGCGACAGCCCGCTGGTTGCTACGTCGACGCGCGAGCGCATCAAGGAGCATGCTCGCGAGATCGGCTATATCTACAATCGCCGTGCCGCTTCGCTGCGCACGTCGCGTTCCGGGATCGTGGGCGTCGTCGTCCACGACATCATGAATCCCTTCTACGCGGAGATCTTGCGCTCGATCGAACATGAGCTTGATCGAAGCCGGCAGACCTTCATCCTGTCCAACCATTATGATCAGCTCGACAAGCAGCGCACCTTCATCGACACGCTGCTGCAACTCGGCGCGGACGGGGTCATCATGTCTCCGGCGATCGGCACGCCTGCGGCCGACATATTGATGGCTGAAAGCAACGGCCTGCCGGCAGTTCTGATTGCGCGCGACGTGGAGGGCGCACATGTGCCGGTTTTCCGCGGCGACGATGCCTACGGCACCGCACTGGCCACAAATCACCTCATCTCGCTGGGTCATACCCGTATCGCCATGATCGGCGGCACCGACCAGACCTCGACCGGGCGCGACCGTTACCAGGGCTATGTAAGGGCGATGGAGGCCGCAGGGCTGGAGGTCAAGCCATGGTGGCGCATTCCCGGTCCGCGAACCAAGCAGGCGGGGTTCGAGGCAGCCAGCCAGTTCCTCGCCCTGAAGGACAGGCCGACGGCTGCCTGCTGCTGGAACGATCTCGTCGCTATCGGCCTGATGAATGGCATAGCCCGTGCCGGCTTGACACCGGGCGTGGATATTTCCGTCACTGGCTACGACGACCTGGAGGAAGCGGCCATCGCCACGCCGGCTCTGACTACGGTGTGGAACGGCCAGCGGGAAGTAGGCCGCCGCGCCGCCAGCGCGCTGCTGGACAAGCTGAATGGCCAGCCCGTGCATCTCTCACAGGATCTCATCAAGCCCGAATTACATGTGCGTCAGTCCACCGGCCGACCGGTCGAGCGAGGCTGATCTCCTTCCTCCTGCTGCAAGGGTCATGACCATGCCCAGCGATCTCGAATCCGTCACCGTGCTCGTGCCGGGCAAGCTGCACCAGCACTCCGTGGATCGGATCGGGCGTACCTTCAGGCTGGTGGAAATCGAGCGGATCGACCCCGCACTGATCACCGATGAGATGAAGGCATCGGTCCGCGGCGTTGCCGCCTCGCCCGCCATCGGTGGCGGAATGATCGGCCCTGAATTCATGGCGGCACTGCCCAACGCGGAAATCATTGCCAATTTCGGGGTCGGCTATGATGGCGTGGATGCGCGCTGGGCCGGCGAGCATGGCATCGTGGTCACCAATACGCCCGACGTGCTGACGGAGGAGGTGGCCGATACCGCCGTCGGCCTCCTTATTGCCACGATAAGGGAACTGCCAAAGGCCGAGGCGTGGCTGCGTGAAGGGCGCTGGAGGGGCGATGGCAACTATCGGCTGAGCCCGCTCACCTTGCGGGGCCGCAGCATCGGCATATTCGGCATGGGACGCATCGGCCTGGCCATTGCGCGCCGGCTGGAAGCCTTCGGCCTGCCCATCGCCTATCACAACCGCCGCCCCGTGGAAGGGCTCGGCTACGCCTATCACCGCACGCTCAAGGATCTTGCCGCCGCAGTCGATACGCTCATTTCGGTGGTGCCGGGCACACCGTCCACGGCAAGGGCCGTAAACGCGGAGATATTGGCGGCGCTCGGTCCCACGGGCGTTTTCGTCAATATCGGGCGCGGATCGACGGTGGATGAGCCGGCTCTTGCCGCCGCTCTTGCCGATGGCACAATCGCCGCAGCCGGGCTCGATGTGTTCGCGGACGAGCCGAACGTTCCGGAAGCGCTGCTCGAAGCGCCGAACACGGTCCTTCTTCCGCATATAGGCTCGGCGTCGGAACATACGCGCCGCGCCATGGCCGATCTCGTCGTGGACAACCTGATCTCGTGGTTCTGCGAGGGCAGGGCGCTCACGCCGGTCCCGGAAACCGCGAAAATCCGACCGGCGCGCCATTCCGGTTAACGCCGGCGCCAGCTCTTAACAGTCGGTTAGCCATTCCCGCTGATTCTGCAGGGACGGCTTCGCGATTGAGGAATCGGGATGAAATGGCTTCTGGTGTTGGCAACAGGCGCCGCATTCTATGGCGGGACGCAGATCCTGCACGCCTCGAAACCCGAACAGGTGGAAACCGGCCATGTTCGGCACGCAGAAAGCTACCGGCTTGAGGCCGATGGTTCGGAAACCTGTGCCTTGAGGCGCGATGGCGCG
>QGUU01000054.1 GCA_003242525.1 Pseudomonadota bacterium
GGATTGATGAAGGAGGCGCCGGGCGTATGCAGGCCCATGATCTCCATCAGCATCTGGTTGGAATTGGCCGTGCCGTAAAAGGTGCAGGTGCCGGGACCGTGGTAGGATTTGGCTTCCGCCTCCAGGAGCTCGGCCCGACCGACCTTGCCCTCGGCATATAATTGGCGGACCCTGGCTTTCTCATCGTTTGGCAGGCCACTGGTCATGGGCCCGGCCGGAATAAACACGGCAGGCAGGTGGCCGAAGGAAAGCGCAGCAATCACCAGTCCCGGAACTATCTTGTCGCACACGCCAAGAAAGGCTGCGGCATCAAACATGTTGTGCGACAGGCCGATGGCCGCGGCCATCGCTATCACGTCGCGCGAGAACAGGGACAGTTCCATGCCTGGCTGGCCCTGGGTGATACCGTCGCACATGGCCGGAACGCCGCCGGCCACCTGGGCGATTCCTCCCGCTTCCTGCGCTGCCTCCTTGATGAGGCGCGGAAAGGTCTCGAATGGCTGGTGCGCCGAGAGCATGTCGTTATATGCGGTGATGATGCCCAGGTTTGGCACGCGATCGCCAGAAAGCGCTGTCTTTTCGGCGGGGGAACAGGCGGCAAAGCCGTGGGCAAGGTTGCCGCAGGACAGGACGGAGCGGCTCGCCGACTTGCCTGCCGCTTCGGCGATGCGGGCGAGATAGGCTTCGCGGCTGGGCTTGGAGCGCTCGCGGATACGGTCCGTGATGACCTGGATGTCGCGTCTGGCTGTCATGACACTTTCCTTGCGACTGGGACGAAAACGCCTCCCATCGTGCGGCAGGGAACTCCTAAGGGGCCCAGAAAAGCTCGATCGGCTCGCGCAGTGCGTCTATGACGGCGCGAATGGGCTTCCGCTCGCCTGCGGTAATGATCCGCTCGAAAACCGATCGTTTCTCTGCCCCTTCGATATGCAGGCCGACAAAGCGCGCCCGCACGATCTCCGCCAGAGTCAATGTCAGCCGCGGTTCCCCGGCGCTTTCGGCGTAAACGGGCATGACGATGCGCGGCGCTGACGGATCCAGAAGCCGCTCCAGGCCCTGTGCATCCGGAAACAGCGAAGCGGTATGTCCATCAGCGCCCATGCCGAGCATCAGCACGTCAAAAGGCAGGCCAAGCCTGCGCAAGGCTTCGTCGCTATCCGCAGCAGCTTCCTCCGGCGTCTCCCCGGACCGGAACAGCGGGACGAAATGCGCCGCTGCCGCGCGACCCTGCAGAAGATTTTCCTTGACCAGGGCCGCGTTGGAACGGGGCGACGACTGGGGCACGAAACGCTCGTCCACGAGGGCTACCGTCACCCTGTCCCAGGCAATGTCGGTTTCCGAGAGTGCCGCGAAGAACCTTGCCGGCGTCGTGCCGCCGGAAACGGCAAGCAGGGCGTTGCCACGCTGCGAAATGGCCTGGGCAAGACGTCCTGCCACCGTAGAGGCCAGCGCCGAGGCCAGCGCATCCCGATCGGCAAATTCATTCCAGTGATAAACCGGTCCCATCAATTGCTCTCGTGCCATGTACGCCCATCGCGCTCGATGAGGGCGATGGAGGCGGACGGTCCCCATGTGCCGGCCGTGTAACCCTGCACTTCCTGCCGATTCTGCTCCCAGGCATTGAGTATGGGATCGATCCAGTTCCACGCCGCTTCAACTTCGTCGCGGCGCATGAACAGCGTTTGGTTGCCGCGCACCACATCCATGATGAGGCGCTCGTAGGCATCGGGCGCGCGATGGCGGAAGGATTGCGCGAAGCTCATGTCGAGCGGAATCTGCCTCAGTCGCATGCCGCCGGGCCCCGGATCCTTGACCATGAGGAACTGTTTGACTCCCTCATCGGGCTGGAGGCGGATGACAAGCTGGTTGGCGCTGATATTGCCGGCGCTCTCGTCGAAGATCGAATGCGGGATGCGCTTGAATTCGATGACGATCTCCGAAACCCGGCTCGCCATCCGCTTGCCGGTACGCAGGTAGAAGGGCACCCCGGCCCAGCGCCAGTTGGCAATCTCTGCCTTGATGGCGACGAAGGTCTCGGTGCCGGATTCGCGACCCAGTTCCTCGACATAGCCCTTCACCGGGCCGCCTGCCGAAGCGCCGGCGCGATACTGGCCACGCACTGTCTGGCGGGGGGCATCATTGCCATTGATGCGCTTGAGCGCCCTCAGCACCTTGAGTTTCTCGTCACGCACCGCATCGGCATTCATGGACGACGGAGCCTCCATGGCCACCAGGCAGAGCAGCTGCAGGATATGGTTCTGCACCATGTCGCGCAGAGCACCCGCCTTGTCATAATAGGTGACGCGGTCTTCCAGACCCACCGTTTCAGCCACGGTAATCTGCACATGGTCGATATGGGCGGAGTTCCAAAGGGGCTCATAGAGCATGTTGGCGAAGCGCAGCGCCATCAGGTTCTGCACCGTCTCCTTGCCGAGATAGTGGTCAATGCGGAAGATTTGATGCTCGCCGAAATCGCTGCCCACCAGGTCGTTCAGGGCGCGGGCGGAAGCGAGGTCGCGACCGATCGGCTTCTCAACCACGATGCGCGATTTCGGCGTGATGAGGCCATGCTCGCGCAGATGATGCGAAATATTGCCGAACAGCGTCGGCGCCACGGCGAGATAGAAGGCGCGAATGCGGTCGCTTTCTCCAATCGCCTTTTTCAGCTCGTCAAAGCCGACGCCGGAGGTCGCGTCCGTCGAAACGTATGAAAGGCGCGCCACGAAGCTTTCCAGCTCCTTAGGGTCAACGTCGCTCGCATTGACGTGATCGGTGACGGCCTGGCGTGCGAAAGCCTGAAATTCCTCGTTGCTCAGCTTTGCGCGCGACGTGCCTATGATGCGCGTCGGCTCGGAAAACTGATGGTCGCGCTGACGGTAATAGAGGGCCGGTAGAAGCTTGCGCTCCGACAGATCGCCGGTGCCGCCGAATATGATGAAATCGAACGGGTCAACGGGTATGATCTGGCTTGTCATTGGGCATTTCCGTGCTGGCCGCGCCAAAGCGCTGGGCAATCATATATTCTAATCGATTTAAAGTTTCCAGTGCCATGGTGTCACAGCACCTTGCGAAGAACTGGGCCAAGGTTATGCCCCATCAAGGCGCGATAGTGGCGCCCTGATTGCCGGCAGCCGAAGGAGAATGCGGATGGATATGGATGAACCGAAAGGCACTGCCGGCCGCCAGACCTTCCGGCAGGTCATTGGAGGCCAGAGCGTCGCGGCCCTGTCGGGCGCGGAGATCGACGTGTCCTGCCCGTCCGACGGGAAGGTCTTTGCCTCCATCCCGGCCTCGGAGGCGGCAGATGTGGATCGTGCGGTACGCGCGGCACGCACGGCCTTCGACGACGGCCCGTGGTCGCGCATGCCAGCGCTCGAGCGCGGCCGGCTGCTGACGCGGCTCTTCCAGCTTGTCGAGAAAAATGGGGACGAGCTGGCAGCACTCGAATCGCGCGACACCGGCAAGCCCGCCCGACAGGGCAAGGCCGACGTCGCGGCAACGATGCGCTACTACGAGTATTATGGCGGGGCGGCTGACAAGATCCACGGCGATACCCTGCCCTTCCTGGAAGGCTACACGGCGCTGACCCTGCGCGAACCGCATGGCGTGGTGGCCGGGATCATCCCGTGGAACTATCCGCTGCAGATCCTGGCGCGCGTGGCCGGGGCCGCCCTCGCCATGGGCAACACGCTTGTAGTCAAACCCGCGGAAGACGCTTCCCTGACAGCCATACGCATGGCCGAACTGGCGCTGGAAGCAGGCTTTCCCGACGGGGTGTTCAATGTCATCACCGGCTATGGGCGGGAAGCGGGCGCGGCGCTCTCGTCGCATCCGCTGGTCGATTATGTCACCTTCACCGGATCTCCGGCGACCGGAACAGCCATCCAGCAGGCTGCGGCGCGGAACAACCGCGGCGTGACCATGGAGCTTGGCGGCAAGTCGCCCCAGATCGTCTTCGCCGACGCCGATATTGAAAAGGCGCTGCCAGTACTCGTCAACGCCATTATCCAAAATGGAGGCCAGACCTGTTCGGCCGGTAGCCGAATCCTAATCGAACGACCGATCTATAATGAACTGGCCGCTGCGCTGGCCGAACGGTTTGCCAGGCTCGTTGCCGGGCCGCATGATGCCGACCTCGATCTCGGGGCGTTGATAAACCACAAGCAGAAGCAGCGCGTGGCCGGCATGGTGGCCGAGGCAGAGGCAGCGGGCGTAGAGGTGCTAGCCCGCGGCACCATCCATCCCGATGCGCCGGCCGAAGGCTACTATTTTGCGCCGACGCTCTTCGGCCCGAGCGACCCGCGATCGGTCATTGCCCAGGAAGAAGTATTCGGCCCGGTGCTGACCCTCTTTGCCTTCGACGGCGAGGACGAGGCGGTAAGGCTGGCAAACGGAACCGATTATGGCCTGGTCGCCGGCGTATGGACCAGGGATGGCGCGCGCCAGCACAGGGTGGCCAAGCGGGTGCGCGCAGGGCAGGTCTTCGTCAATGGCTACGGCGCCGGCGGCGGCATCGAGCTGCCTTTCGGGGGCTTCAAGCGCTCCGGCCACGGCCGTGAAAAGGGATTCGAGGCCCTGTACGACATGTCGGCCACCAAGACGGTCGTGTTCAACCACGGCTAGGAATGTGACCAGGCTGGACTTTGACAGGCCATTGCTTCAGCGCGAGCGCGGCGGTGCGGCTGGAGCGCTTCGGCGGCACATGTCATTCAGTTGCCGCCAGCAGGCTGTTGGCCGACAGTCGGGCCGGGCGGGAGAAATCTGATGAATCGTCTCAAGAACAAGGTCGCCGTCATCACCGGTGCGGCATCCGGGTTCGGCGCGGGGATGGCCAGACGCTTTGCAGAGGAAGGCGCGAAGATCGTCGTTGCCGACATCAACGCAAGGGGTGCCGAGCAGGTCGCAAGCGAGATTGGCAAAGCGGCCGTGTGGACAAGGATGGACGTGTCCCTTCGTTCCGACTTCGAGGAGATGACGACCACCGCCATGAATGCGTTTGGCCGCATCGACATCATGGTCAACAATGCCGGTTTCACCCATCGCAACGGTGACATGCTGAAGGTGGACGAGGCCACCTTCGACCTCATCACCGCCATCAACATGAAGGCGATTTACCATGCGGCGGTCTGCGTCGTGCCGATCATGGAAAAGCAGGGGGGCGGCGTGATCCTCACCACGGCCTCCACCGCCGGCCTGAGGCCCCGGCCCGGCCTCACCTGGTACAATGCGTCCAAGGGCTGGGCAATCACGGCGACCAAATCCATGGCGGTCGAACTCGCGCCGAAGAACATCAGGGTCAACTGCCTCTGCCCGGTGGCGGGCGAGACGGGCATGCTTGCCCGGTTCATGGGAGAGGACACGCCGGAGATGCGCGCCAAATTCCGTGCCTCAATCCCCCTCGGGCGGTTTTCGACGCCCCTGGACATCGCAAATGCCGCGCTATGGCTGGCCTCCGACGAGGCCTCATTCGTCACCGGCGTTGCGCTGGAGGTGGACGGGGGCCGCTGCGTCTGAGAAATGCGCACAGACGCGGCTGAGGCGGCCGTGCCGCATCGACGGCTGCCGGAACCTCGCCTGCAGGATCAACCGTCGCGCTTGACGAAGCTCTTGTAAATCCAGCCCCGCTTGCCCTTGTACACGACCTGGCACCAAGCCTTGCAGGAAACGACCTCAACGGAGGCCTTGGCAGGAATTGTTCCGAGGGCGGTGGCACCTTTCTTCGGCCCTGCGCGCATGGTGACGGCGCGTAATATGTGTCCGTTTGGCCGACTTTTCTCCGCACTTGCGCTCTCGTCGGGAATGGAAGCCGTTCTGGCCCCGTCAGGTCCTTGCGCCGTGGAATTGGCCGCCGGCTCCGCCTGGTAGGCGGCCACGGACGCCGCCTGTTCGGGCGTTGGAAGAGGTGGCGGGGCCTCCCTGCCCGTTACAATCCCGGTTTCGCTCGCCTGAGCGGCAAGGGCCGCCGAGGCGCTCGCCTTCGCAGGGGCCTTACCACTCCATCGCGGATCGTTCGCGGTCAACGAGGCGGAATCGGCATCTTCCTTGCCTTGAGAGGACGCCGGAACCCCCGCCTCACCCTGGGATGCGGAAACGGGGAGTTCCGTTTCTGCTGAAACGGTAGCTGACTTCTCGACGGCCGCCACCGTCACGACCTCGCTTTCAGCCGAGGCCGCTTCCGGCACGTCCTCGATTTGCGCAAATGCCTGCCGGTCTCCCGCTGGCATTGCCAGCCAGAAAGCGGTGGCGGCAACGCAAAGCAGGGCCAAGGTGCCGGCGGCCGCAATGACGATATGGGAATTGGACTTGACCTGCTGCCAGAAAGAGGGTCGGGCGTCATAGCCAAACTGCATGGCCAGGCGCCGGCGCTTCAGGACGAAGCGTGAGAGCACGTTCACTCCTGCCACCTCCGAACAAGACCAGCCTTCATTCGATTTCCAATCCGCGCCGGCCTGCAAATAAAGCGGGCCTTCTTACATTTATCCCGCTCTTCGCCCCCGCAATTGGCCCTAACCTGCACGCAATTGTGGCATCACTGCGCCCGCCAGGACAGGCCCCAGGCGTTTTTCAGGGGACAAAATGTCCTAGATCCGGTCGCGGAGGGCGTACCAGTTCAGCGCAAGGAACAGCAAGGGAGAGCGAAAACGCCGCCCGCCCGGAAAAGGCGGAATTTTCAGCTCTTCAAACAGCTTCAACTGATCGCGGTTGCCCGAGACAGTTTCCGCATAAAGTTTGCCGACATAGTTCGACAACATGACGCCGTGGCCGGAATAGCCGCCTGCAAAAATGACGTTCGGCATGACTTCCCGCACGAAGGGCTTTCGTGGGAGTGTGATGCCCACATAACCGCCCCAGCCATGCGTGATCTCGACATCCTTGAGCATCGGATAGATTTCCGCGATCTGGCGGCGGATATGGATGTGGATGTCCTTCGGGTCCTTGACGGCATAGATTTCGCGACCACCGAACAGGAGCCGCCCGTCCGGCGACTTCCGGAAATAGCGCACGACAAAGCGTGAGTCGTCGACCGATTCTCCGCCCGGCAAGACTGGGCTTTCCGGTCCGAGCGGCACGGTAGCGCCGATGAAAGAGCCAATCGGCATGACATGGGCGGCACTGACCGGCTCCAGCTTGCCACCATAGGCGTTTACGGCAATGAGGCACTTGGCGGCGGTGACGGTGCCCGTCGCCGTCGTTACGCGCACCTTGCCGCCAGCGGCGGAGATGCTGGTGACCCGCGAGTTCTCGAAGAGTTTTGCCCCTGCCGAAGCCGCTACCCGGCCCGTTCCCACAACCAGTTTCAGCGGATGGACATGGCCGGTTCCCGTGTCGCGCACGCCGCCGAAATAGGCGCTGGAGCCCAGCCTTTCGGCCGTTTCCCGCGCATCCATGAAAGTCATGTGTGGGTAGCCAAAGCGGCTCGCCATGATATCGGCGTGCTTGCGGTAGTACTCGACGTATCGCTGCTTGTGCGCCACCGACAACTGGCCGGGCGTGAACTCCATGTCTATGCCGTTCACCCGCGCAAAATCGAGCAGGTGGGCCTTGCCTTCCTCAGCAAGATCAAACAGGGCCTTGGCACGGCTGAAGCCCAGTTCGGATTCCAGATCTTCGACCCAGGCGCGCTGACCGGTGCCGAGCTGCCCGCCATTGCGGCCTGACGCGCCGTCGCCGATCCGGGAGGCTTCCAGGAGCACGACATTCGTGCCTGCCTTGGCAAGATGGGCTGCGGCCGACAGTCCGGTGAACCCGCCGCCGACTATCACCACGTCGCAAGAGCGGTCGCCGTCCAGCGGAGAATATTCAGGGCGCGGGCCCACGGAATCCTCATACCATGAACGGCCAGGTGAGATGGGCGATTGGTGGGTCATGAGTGTAGGTTGGATCGTGTTGTGAAATTCGGATTGGCAGCAAGCAGCAAATGAGAACAGCTCCCCGTCGGAACGGAGCGGGCGGGCTTGCGGCACCCGTCCCGTTCCAGGCCGTTCATACGTTCAGCAGCAGATATTCCCGCTCCCAGGGCGAGATCACTTCCATGAACGTCTCGAACTCAGCGCGCTTGATGGCCGCATAGGTCGTGGTGAAGGGCTTGCCCAGGACCTGCGCGAGCTCATCGTCGCTCTCGAAAAGGTCCACGGCTTCCAGCAGTCCGCGTGGCAGGTCGATTTCGTCATTGTTGGCGGCGGTCAGCACCGGAGGTTCGGCCTCGAGCTTGTTGATCAGGCCGAGCAGACCACACGCCAGTGAGGCGGCCAACGCCAGATAGGGGTTGGCGTCGGATGACGGGATCCGATTTTCAACCCGACGTGCCGCTGCGTCCGAGCGCGGTACCCGAAAGGCAGTGGTGCGATTGTCATAGCCCCACTTCGTGTTGACCGGGGCGGAGGCACCCTGCGTCAGGCGACGGTAGGAATTGACATATGGCGCAAGCATGACCAGCGCGTTCGGGACATGCTTCTGCATGCCGCCGATAAAATGGAAGAAAGCTTCTGTTTCGGAGCCATCCTCGGCCGAGAAAATGTTCCTGCCCGTCTTCTTGTCCACGATCGATTGGTGGATATGCATGGCAGAACCGGGCTGGCCCTGGATGGGCTTGGCCATGAAGGTGGCATAGGTGTCGTGTTTCAGCGCCGCCTCGCGGATCGTACGCTTGAACATGAAAACCTGGTCGGCCAGTTCGACCGGATCGCCGTGCCGGAGGTTGATTTCGAGCTGACCGGCGCCTTCCTCATGGATCAGCGTATCGATCTCCAGGCCCTGCTGTTCCGAGAAGTGATAGATGTCGTCGATCAGCTCGTCGAATTCGTTGACGCCCGCAATGGAGTAGCCGGCGCCACCGCCAATCGCGCGCCCCGAGCGGCCCACCGGTGGCGTCAACGGGTAGTCAGGGTCTGGATTCTTGCGAACCAGGTAGAACTCGATCTCGGGCGCAACCACCGGCTTCAGACCGCGCTTGTCATAGGCGGCCAGTACCCGCCTGAGCACGTTTCGCGGCGTGAACTCCACCGAGCGGCCATCCTGGTGAACGAGATCGCAAATCACGGCAGCCGTCGGGTCTTCCTCCCACGGCACGATCGTCAGGGTGGAGAGATCCGGCACCAGCTTGAGGTCGCCATCGTCCTCGGGATAATTGAAGCCGTTGCCATTCTCCGGGTAACCGCCGGAGATCGTCGTCATGAACACGGCCGACGGCAGAGCGAGGGATGTGTTGGAAGTGAACTTTTTCGTAGGCATCATCTTGCCGCGGGCGACACCTGCCTGATCCGGCGTGATGCATTCAATATCCTCGATGCCACGCCATTCCAGCCAGGCGGTGGCTTCCTTCCAGTTCTTCACACCTCTTTGGGATTTGATGAAGGCAGGGACGCGAGCGCGTCTAGAGCGAACTTCCTTTTTTGCAGGCGGCATCATTCACCATGGCATTGGAAATGACGAAGTATAGCCACGGCCCCACCATGAAGGGAAGGGGAGCCGCTCGGCCCCGGCGCTTGAAAACGGAAGAAGGGCGATTAGGCTCACGACATCTTCGCGCAAGCGGATGGATTCAATGAGCGGTACGCGACTGACGACCATCGGCTTCGATGCCGATGACACGCTGTGGCAGAATGAGCAGTTCTTTCGGTCGACTGAGCGCCGGCTGACCGAACTGCTGGCCGACCATGCTCCGGGCGAGGACATCCAGGCGCGCCTGCTGGATGCGGAAAGGCGCAATCTGGCCCTCTACGGCTTCGGCATAAAAGGCTTCGTCCTATCCATGATCGAGACGGCCATCGACGTCACAGGCGGAAAGGCACCAGCCAACGTCATCTCGGAGATCCTGGCCGCCGGACGGGAGATGATGGCCCATCCGGTCGAGATATTGCCGCATGCGCGCGAGACGCTCGAGCAACTTTCCGTGGACTACCGGCTTGTTCTCATAACCAAGGGCGAGTTGTTCGACCAGGAGCGCAAACTCGCCCAGTCAGGGCTGGGCGATCTCTTCGACGCGGTCGAGATCGTCAGCGAAAAGACCACAGCCACCTATGCCCGCATCTTCAGCCATCATGGCGATGGACCGGAACGGACCAAGAGGGTGGGAACA
>QGUU01000506.1 GCA_003242525.1 Pseudomonadota bacterium
TCCGCCGTGATGACTCCGGAGAAGTTGGGGACCAGCCGTTGCCGGAAGCCCTTCATCTCGCCGCCCTGACCGTCCACGTCGAGGCGGGTGACGAATTTGCCGTGCGAGCCGCTGGCGATCACCAGCGTTTTGCCGACAATGACCGGTTCCGGCAGCGCGTCATGGGTGTGTCCGCTCAGGATCACGTCGATGCCGGTCACCCTGGAGGCGAGCTTGCGGTCCACATCGAAGCCATTGTGGGAGAGGAGCACGACCAGCTCCGCGCCTTCCGCGCGCGCGGCCTCGACATTGGCCGCCACATCCTCCTCCCGGATGCCGAACGACCAGTTGGGGATCATCCAGGACGGGTTGGCGATCGGCGTATACGGGAAGGCTTGGCCCAAAACCGCGACCTTCACGCCGCCCCGCTCGAACAGTCGGTAGGCTTCAAATGCGGGCTCGTTCCATACCGCATCATAGATGTTGCCTCCGAGAAAGGGGAAAGACAGCGCGTCCATGATCTCCTGGACGCGCTCCGCGCCATAGGTGAATTCCCAATGGCCGGTCATGGCATCGGGTGCGAGCGAATTCATCGCCTCCACCATGTCCTGCGCCTTGGTCTGCAGCGAGGTGTAGCTTCCCTGCCAGGTGTCGCCGCCGTCGAGCAGCAGCATATTGTCGGCGCGCTCGGCCCGGATATGCTTGATGACGGTCGCGATGCGGTCGAAGCCGCCCATCCTGCCATAGGTCCTGGCGAGCGACACGAAATCGTCCGACGTCAGCGCATAGGCCTCGGGGCTTCCTGGTTCGATATCATACAGTTTCAGGAAATCCGCCCCGGTGACGTGGGGCGGAAGACCGGCCGCCTCGCCCACACCGATATTGATGGAGGGCTCGCGGAAGTAGACCGGCATGAGCTGCGCGTGAAGGTCGGTCAGGTGGACCAGCGTCACGTTGCCGAAGCTCTCGAAATCGAGCAGGTCGTTCTCCGTCAGCGCCTGCTGCGCCGCCGCCCGCGACCACTTTCCGGCAAGCCCCGAGCCGGCAATGGCCGACAGCGCCGCACCGGCCATCAGAAATTCGCGTCGAGAAAACATGCTTCCACTCTCGCAATCAAATGCCGGGCCGGCACTCGCCAGAGCCTTTTCCGCGCAAAAGCGGGTGGCGGCGGGCTGCTCGCCCGCCCGATTCTGCTACTGGCGGACCGCTGGCGTTTCGACAGAAAGCCCGGTGCCGCGCCAGGTGAGATACACCTCCAGCGCCATCAGTTCGTCGGAGAAGGCCGCCGGAGTTTCAGCGCGCGTATCGCGGATGCAGCCGCGCAGGCGGTTGTGCAGGGAGACCATGTCCGCCTGCTTGAGCCGGTAGGTCGGAAACCCATTCGCCTGGCCCTGGCTCAGATGGTCAGCGCGGATATACTGGCCGGAATTGGCCTCGTGGCAGGACGCACAGGCGAAGTTCAACTGCCCGGTGCGCAGGTAGTAGCGCTCCTTGCCACGCTCCCACCAGCTCTGCATGTCGCCTTCGGCAAGATCGAGATTTACTGGCTCGCCGAGCGACTGATGCTTGATGTAGGTCGTCAGCGCCTTCTGGTCGTCGGAATCGAACTTGTAGGGCTCGAGCCCCATGTGCTCGACGCGGCACTTGTCGATCCTGAGCTCAATATTGATGGGGCGCTGGGAATCCGCATCCCACTTGGGATAATGCGCAGCGATGCCGGCCATGGATTCGGCCGCATCGCCGTGGCAGGACGCGCAAGACTGGCCGGCAGGGCCTTCGACCGTGTTCCAGATCTCCTCGCCCCGCTCGACGTAAAGCATGCCCGGGTTCTCGAAGGAATCAGCCTCCAGTTGCCGCGTCTCCGCCTCGCGGAACAGCCAGCCCGAGAGAACCTCGTCGAAGGGAAGGCCTTCCTGCGCCTTGGCCCGCGTGGTCATTTCCACGCCGTCGATGCTGAGCGTCTCGTCCACAGGCTCGGCCTGCACCGCCGAAAAGGCGAGTGCCGAAGCGACGAGCACGCCTGCGCCGATTGCGGCAAATTTTCCTCTCACGGGCAATCCCTCCCAAGCTCCACGGCGCATACACTTTACCCCGCCTTTATTCACTTCACCTCGATCTTTTCCTCGGCCTCGTAGACCGAACCGTCGTCATCGACCCAGGTGAATTTGAACGTCCCGCTTTCAGCGACCTTGGCGTTGAACTCGAAATAGGGATTGGCCGAGATCGCCGGGTCGATGTCGCACGAGAACACCGTCTGCCCGTTGAAGTCGCAGGTGAACTTGTTGATGATCTTGCGCGGGATCGTATTGCCCTCGCTGTCCTTGCGCTGGCCAGATTCCATGTCGTGGCTGATCAGCGTCTTGATCGTGATCACCTCGCCGGCCGCGGCCGTCTTCGGCACCTTCACACGTGGTCTGGGAGTAGCCATTCCAGTCGTCCTTCCTGACAGATCAGCCGCCGCAGCCGCCGATGGTCACCTTGACCTCTTTCTTGTCCATGTAGAACGTGCCGTCAGCCATCTTGGCGATGGCGATGACGTTCTGCGTCTTGGCAAGGCGCATGCGCGTTGTGGCGGCGGCTGGCG
>QGUU01000507.1 GCA_003242525.1 Pseudomonadota bacterium
CGTCGCCACTTTCAGGCGGACGATGTTGCCGAAGTCACGCAGCCCTCCGAAATTGATGGAACCGACCCCGCCGGAGCCGCCAGCGATGAAACCGCCGACCGACGCGGTGTTGTAGGTCGACGGAAATAATCGCAATTCCTGTTTCGAATGCGCCCGCGTCGCCCGATCGATATCGGCCAGCACTGCGCCGGGCTCGCAGACCACCCGACCTGTCTCGATGGTCTTCATGGCGTTCATTTCAGCGAGGTTCAGTACCACCCCGCCCGCTAGCGGCATAGCCTGTCCGTAATTGCCGGTGCCCGAGCCGCGAGGCGTGACCGGCACGCCATGCCTGTGGCAGGCGGCAAGAACGCGCACGACTTCTGATTCCGACTGCGGCGTCACGACGATGTCGCCGGTAACGGCATCCAGCTGGCGTCTGAGGATCGGGCTGTACCAATAGAAGTCGCGGCTTTTCTGCTGCACAAGCTTTGGATTGTCCTCGATCTTCAGTCCGTCGAGATCGCGCCTGAGCGCCGCAATATCCATTGTCACACCATCAGCCCATCGAGTTCGGCATAATCAGGCAAATCGCGCGCTATGGCGCGCCCGCCGCGCACAACAATGCGATCCGATTCCGGGCGCGACAGCAATTCCGTCCAGCTCCGACCCTTGAAGATGACGAAGTCGGCCGGGCCGCCCGCCTGCAAGACCCCCGCCCCGTCGAGGCGCATGACCTCGGCCGGCGTTGCCGTCATGGCGCGGGGCCAGTCGGAGACGGGATGATCGAGATGCAATATGCGCGTGGCGGCGCGATAGACTTCCAGCATGTCGAGATCGCCATAGGCATAGAACGGATCGCGCGTATTGTCGGATGCGATGCAGACGGGAATAGCCCTGGCCTTCATTTCATGCAGCAGGGTCACCCCACGCCAGCGCGGTGTAGTTCCGTCCGTTCGACGATCCTGCAGATACAGATTGCAAAGTGGCAGGGAGACGACCGTGACGCCGGCTTCGGCGGCCTTGTCCAACGTCCTGAGGACTTCGCCTTCCGCCTGGCGCGCAAGCGAACAGCAGTGGCCGACAAGAATTTTGCCCTCGAAGCGGTGCCGCAAGGCTGCCTCTGAGATCTTGCGCAGGGAGATCGCCTCCAGCGCATGCGTCTCGTCCGCGTGGAAATCAAGGTCGAGGCCATGCGCCATGGCGGCTCCAAACATGGTGTCCAGCAACGCGTCAAGCTCCGGCACCATATAAGTCACCGCGCCGAGCACCCCGCCTGCATCCGCTACCCGTCGTACAAGCCGGTCGAACCACTTCCTATCGGCCACCCGCTCAATGCTGAACAGACACGCCGCCTGCAAATCGATGCGCCCGCGCCATTTCTCCCGCATCTCTTCGAAAACCGGCCAGGATATCTCTTCCTGTGGCGGAATGCTGTCGATATGCGTGCGCAAGGCTCGCGTCCCATGCGCGTAGGCGCAGCGAAGCGAAAAATCCATTCGCTGCCTCACATCCCTGGCATTCCAGCGGGACGATCGGTCAGCGTCGGTCGCTTCCAGCGCACCCAGGAAGGTGCCATCGGGATTGGGCTGGCGCGGCCATATATGCCCCTTGTCGATATGTGTGTGGCAGTCGACGAAGCAGGGCAGCACGATCCGTCCCGCGAGTTCGACAGCGCGCGAGGGCAAATCACGCTCCTCTGCTGGCTGGAGGCGGGCTATCTTGCCGTCGGCAACCTCCACATCCGCCAGGATAAATCCGTCCCTGTCTGCCGGGAATTGCGAAGGAACGGTGAGCGACGAATGCAAGCGTGCATTCAAAAGGACAAATGAATCTTCCTTTGGAATTAAGCTGCTGTCTGCCATTCTTAAAATTCTTGTTTCATCGCGCTTTCATGCCATCGCCGGAGAAGCATGTGTGATGCAAGCGAAAGGGCCAGGAAAATCAGGATGCCGGTCACGGAGATCAGGATCAGCGCGGCGAAGAGGCGTGGGGCATTCAGCCGGTAACCGGATTCGATGATGCGCGACGCCAGGCCAGAGGACTGCCCCGAGGAACCCGCCACGAACTCGGCCACCACGGCCCCAATCAGCGAGAGCCCGCCGGCAATCTTGAGCCCACCCAGAAAGTAAGGCATCGCGGCAGGCAGCCGCAGATGCCACAACTCCTGCCATCGCGTGGCACCATTAAGACGGAACAGGTCGCGCAGGTTGCGGTCCACCGAATTCAGGCCAAGTGTGGTGTTGGACAGGATGGGGAAAAACGCCACGATCCAGGCGCACAGAAGCAGCTTCACTGTCTGGTTATTCACGTAGATATTGATGAGCGGAAACACCGCCACGATCGGCGTCACCTGCAGCACGATCGCGAAAGGAAAGAACGACATCTCCACCCATTTGGATTGGGCGAACAGCACCGACAGCCCCACCCCGCCGACGACGGCGAGCAGCAGGCTGAGAAAGGTGATCTTGAGCGTGACAAGAAGCGAGGAAAACAGCAGGTCGGCATCGTCATGCAGCGCCTGCAGCACTTCGGCCGGTCGGGGCAGTATGTATTTCGGAATCTCGTTCCACACGCAGATCC
>QGUU01000055.1 GCA_003242525.1 Pseudomonadota bacterium
TGCGATTCCAGGAACCCGTCAAGGAAAATCCGGGCAGCAACCCTCGCTGCCCGCACCTACCCTTGGCCATCTGGTTTCGTTTCTTCCCCCTCCGGCTGGGGTTCCATGCCGCCTTCGGGCTCCGGACCCTTCTTCTTGCCGCGTGCGGCTCCGCCCGCCTTGGGAACCGCCGAGCCGCGCGAGGGCGGGGTATCGTCGCCAAGGTCGCGGGAGGGCTTGTTGCCGGCAAGAAGCTGCTTGATCTCATCACCTGAAAGCGATTCGTATTCGAGCAAGCCTTCCGCCAGGGTAACCCAGTCCTTCTTCTTTTTGGTCAGGATCTGCTTTGCCGACTCATAGGCTTCATCGATCAGCCGGCGCACCTCGGCGTCGATAAGCTGGGCTGTCTCTTCGGAAACGTTCTGTTGGCGCGTCACCGAATGGCCAAGGAACACCTCTTCCTGATTGTCGCCATAGGCGACATGGCCGAGCTTGTCGGAAAAGCCCCAGCGCGTGACCATGGCCCGCGCCAGCTTGGTCGCCTGGTCGATATCGGAAGCGGCGCCGGACGTGATGTTCTCCTTGCCGAACTTCATTTCCTCCGCCACGCGCCCGCCCATCATGATGGCCAGCCGCGAAATCATGTACTTGTAGCTCATCGAGTAGCGGTCGCCCTCGGGAAGCTGCATGACCATGCCAAGCGCGCGCCCGCGCGGAATGATGGTTGCCTTGTGCAGCGGGTCGGCCGCCGGCACGTTGAGCGCAACGATCGCATGGCCGGCCTCGTGATAGGCCGTAAGCTCCTTCTCGGCCTGCGTCATGGCCGAGGAGCGGCGCTCCGCGCCCATCATGATCTTGTCCTTGGCATCCTCGAACTCGGCCATGGTGACCAGCCGCTTGTTGCGGCGAGCGGCCATGAGCGCCGCCTCGTTGACGAGGTTGGCGAGGTCGGCACCCGAGAATCCGGGTGTGCCGCGTGCCAGCACCTTGAGGTCGACATTGGGCGCCAGCGGTACGTTGCGCACATGGACCTTGAGGATCTTCTCGCGGCCGATGATGTCCGGGTTCGGGACCACGACCTGGCGGTCGAAGCGGCCGGGTCGCAGCAATGCAGGATCGAGCACGTCCGGCCTGTTGGTGGCCGCGATCAGAATGATGGACTCATTGGATTCAAATCCGTCCATCTCCACCAGAAGCTGGTTCAGCGTCTGTTCGCGCTCGTCATTGCCGCCGCCGAGCCCGGCGCCGCGATGACGGCCGACGGCATCTATCTCGTCGATGAAGATGATGCAGGGCGCATTCTTCTTGGCCTGGTCAAACATATCGCGCACGCGGCTTGCGCCGACGCCAACGAACATCTCGACGAAATCGGAACCGGAAATCGTGAAGAACGGCACATTCGCTTCGCCGGCGACGGACCGGGCAAGCAGGGTCTTGCCGGTGCCGGGCGGGCCGACCAGCAGCACGCCGCGCGGAATCTTGCCGCCGAGGCGCTGGAATTTCTGCGGATCGCGCAGGAATTCCACGATCTCCTCAAGGTCCTCCTTGGCCTCGTCAACGCCGGCGACATCCTGGAAGGTCACGCGCCCATGCGCCTCGGTCAAAAGCTTCGCCTTGGATTTGCCAAAGCCCATGGCGCGGCCGGAGCCGGACTGCATTTGCCGCATGAAGAAGATCCACACGCCGAGGATCAGGATCATCGGCAGCCAGGAGATCAGGTAACCGAACAGGCTGTTCGAGCCGTCGGTTTCGGGCCGCGCATTGATGATGACGTTCTTTTCCTCAAGCCGCGACACCAGCGACGGGTCGCCCGGCGAATAGGTCTGGAAACCGGTCTGGTTGTCGACATAGGAGCCGGTGATGCGGTCGCCAGAAATGGTCACGGACTTTACGCGGCCGCCTGAAAGGTCCTGCAGGAACTCCGAATAGGCAATATCGCGCGAGGCGCCGCGGGTCTGCGGGGCCTGGAACAGATTGAACAGGGCGATCAGCAGAACTGCTATGATCGCCCAAAGCGCAAGGTTGCGATAGTTCGGATTCATTTACGTTCCTGTCGGCGCCGAAGCCGGGCGCATGGTGAGAAGAGAGTTGACGCTAACATAGGCAGCGCGCTTTGCCTTGCCAAGCATGACTGCATGAAGCGGTTAAGCATTAACGCAAGGTCCAACGGCAATGGGACCGGATAATGGCGGGTCAGGGATCGCCGGAGCGCCTACCATTTTGCTGATCGCGCGAGCAAGGGTAAGGTCGAAGCAGGACAGGAAGAGGTGCCATGGAGCCATGACGGGCTCGCACCAGCCCCGCTGCCTGCTTTCAGTTGCCAACAGTCCGGTTTCGCCGTCCAGAAGAACAGGCTCCGCCGCCAGCGCCGCTGCGGCTATGCTTTCAGGCACTTCCGCTGGAAGCGCGGCAATCTTCCCAACCGCCTCCTCGCCTCGTGGAGCGACGATGAGGCTGGGCTTGATAGCACTCAACTTGATCCGTCTGCGGCCGTCCCACACCTGGCCGGCCGCAGCCCGGCCAGCCGGTGGCAGGTCTCGCGCTTCCCGGTGAAGGAAGATCCCGGTGCCGCGGGAGTCGATCACGCAGCGCGACAATGTGGCGCGCATCCGGCGCCCGGTGCTCAATCTCGCCAACAGATCATCGACCCTGTCTCTGGAAGGCGGGAACATATTGCCGCCGGTCACGGCAAGAAGCAGGCGCAGTGCATGGAGCGCGGCATCCCGGTCGCTGGCGTTAACGAACTTTCGGTCAAGCCGGACAAGGCCGGGAACCGGCATGTCGGCCAGGGCCTGCACGAGCTTCCCGGCACGTGAATTGAGGTCGAGGCGGGCCCGCGCGGCGCGGCGGGCGGTAGACAAAGCCTCGGCCATGCGATCGTCATTGCCGGCCGCTCGCAGTCGCGGTCTTTCAAAACGCCTGTCCGAGTTGGTTGGATCGTCAATCCATCCGACATCTGCATTGCGCAGCAGGTCGCGCAACGTAGCCCTGCGGATTTCAAGCAGCGGGCGGACGATCCAGACCCTGCCTTCACGGAGCGTCGCCGGCGCCATGCCCGCCAGTCCCAGAGCGTCCGCGTCGCTACCGCGTGCCTGTCGCATCCATATGGTCTCGGCCTGGTCGTCGGCCGTATGTCCGGTTGCAACAATGGACAAGCCGGCTTCATGCCCAGCCTGAGCCAGCAGGTGGTAACGCGCCTCCCGGGCCGCGGCGGGGATTCCGGCGGACGGCTTCGGCCCGCGCCACACGACGGTCCGGTGGGCGATTCCCCGGCTTTCGCACAGGCGTGCGACGCCTTCAGCCTCTGCCGCGGAATCGGGCCGCAGAGCATGATCGACGGTCACCGCCAGCAGGCGTGCGTCCGGATAGTGCCGGTCGAGATGGGATTTGAGGAGAAGCAGAAGGGCGACGGAGTCGCTGCCTCCGGAGACCGCGGCGACGACGCCGCCGGAAAAATCAAAGGAAGAGAACGGCGCAAGCTCCTGCCCGGCCGCGATCGTCAGCACGAGGCGAGCGCCCGTTCCTGCTTGATGCGCGATTTGAGCGCGCTGGAGATGTCTGGATAGCGCTTGCCGATCTCGGCAAAGGTCGCACAGGCGACATCGCGCTGGTTGAGGCCAGCCAGGGACACGCCGAGCTTGAGAAGCATGTCGGGCGCCTTCTTGGCCTTGGGATAGTCCTTCGAGGCTGCGAGAAACACTTCCGCGGCGTCGCGATATTTCTGCTGCCCGAGCAGCGCCTCGCCCAGCCAGTAATGCGCATCCGCCGCCTTCGGATCTTTCGGGAAGCGGGTGACGTGATCGCGGAATCCCTGTTCGGCCGTTTTGTAGTCCCCTGAAAGGATGAACTGGTAGGAATTGCGGTAGAGCTCTTCCGGATCGTCCGTGGGGGGCAGCGCCGCAACGACAGCCCCGCCGTCGACTGCCGGGGGCTCGGGTTCAGCGGCGGCCTGTCCGGCATCTATGACATTGCCGTCCTTGTCCACGGTAATGGTTCCGAATGTTTTCGGCGGAGCGCCCTGAATGACCCGACCCGGTTCACCATTCCCGGAATCGACGATGATCTCGCCGATGTCGTCGACAGGCCGGGTAGCGGGCGCCTCCGCGACGCTGCTGCCTGTGTCGCCTCCTGCGTCCGATTTCTTCTGCGGCGCCTGGCCACCGCTTTCGAGTTGCTGGAGGCGAAACTCGTTATCTTCCTGCTGCTTACGGATCTGCTCCTGCATCTGCAGGATCTGGAAGTTGAGTTCCTCGATCTTGCCGTTCAGTTGGCGGATCTGGTCCTCGATGCCGGCCAGACCCGCAACCCCGGACTGCTGGGCAAGCTGCACCTGCTTTTCCTGCTTGCCACCCAGGACGCCAAGCGTGGGAAGGCGGAACGTAAAGCCCCCCTCCGGTGCACCGTTCTGGGCGTGTACAGGCGTGGCTGCCACAAGCAGCGCTGCAAGCGTGCCGCTGAGGATAGTTCGAAAATGCATGAGCCTCTCGCCTCGGAATTAAAGCCTTGGATGGGGCAGGGTCGCGGGAAGCCGCTAGCCGGCGGTCCTGCCGCACCCGCTTCTAGCAGGGCGCGAGACTTCGGCCAAATTTTGTTGATGGCGGCTCAACAAAAAAGGCAGCACTGCGGCTGCCTTTTTTGGATGCGCGAAACCTTGCCCCCAGGGGCCAGTCAGCTTCCGGCGCCTGCCAGCGTCGTGACGGCGCGGCGGTTCTGCGACCAGCAGGAAATGTCGTCGCAAACGGCGACCGGACGTTCCTTGCCGTAGGAGATCGTCTTGATGCGGTTGGCAGCCACGCCCAGCGAAGCCAGATAGTCGCGGGTGGCGGCGGCGCGCCGGGCACCGAGCGCGAGGTTGTATTCGCGCGTGCCGCGTTCGTCCGCATGACCTTCGATGACGATCTGGTACTGCGAGTACTTGTTGAGCCACTGCGCCTGACGGGCCAGTGTCTGCTGCGCGTCTGCGCGGATCGCCGAAGAGTCGGTGTCGAAGAAGATGCGGTCGCCGACATTGACGGTGAAGTCCTGTGCGGACCCTGGCGTCGCGGCACCGGCGCCAAGGCCAAGATCGGCGGCGCTGTTGGGTGTCTTCTTCGAGGCGCAGCCGGCCAGCGCTAGCGATGCGACCAGCGCGACCATTACAGGGTTCGATGCAAGTTTCGCGATACGGCGCATGCCGCCTCTCCTTCGCATTTCGAAAGGTTTCATTGATCCATCAGTAACCACGTTTGGGTTAACGGCCACCCAAGAAACAGGGTTAAAAATCGGTTGCGACCGCCTTCCTCCACCAGTTCCCCAGCGGTTCGGCGATCACATCTGGCGCCGACACTGGGCTGAAATGCGGCCAAAACGCGGCCATGCCATGGAAAAGACGCTCTGGCCGCGAGATGGCAGCGCCGTGATGCCTATTCGAGAAGCGGCGACCACGCCGGGTCCGAAGCGAAATTGGGCGTGGGGATCGGCTGTTCGTTACGTCCGGTCAGGTCGATCGAAAAAAGCTTCGGGCCGCCCGAGCCCGGAACGTCGCGGAAGAACATCAGCACGCGACCATTTGGCGCCCAGGTTGGTCCCTCCTGCTGGAAGCCCGTGGAAAGAATGCGCTCGCCCGAACCGTCCGTGCGCATCACGCCAATCTGGAACTGGCCGGCTGCCTGCTTGGTGAAGGCGATCAGGTCCCCTCGCGGCGACCAGACGGGGGTCGAATAGACACCCTCGCCGAAGGAGATTCGCTGAGGGTTCGAGCCGTCCGCACCCATGACGTAGATCTGCGAACGCCCGCTGCCGCCGCCGCGATCCGAGGTGAAGACGATCTGCGAGCCATCCGGGGAATAGGAAGGCGAAGTGTCGATTGCGGAGGAATTGGTCAGCCGTGTCGTGCTCCGACTCCTCAGGTCCATGGCAAAGATGTTGGAATTGCCGTCGTCACGCAGCAGACTCATGATGACCTTCTGGCCATCGGGGGAGAAGCGCGGGGCAAAGGTCATGCCGGGGAAATTGCCGACCAGTTCGCGCTGGCCCGTCTCGATCTGCAACAGGTAGACCCGCGGCTGGCCGCCCTCATAGGACATGTAGGTGATTTCCTGGCGGTTCGGCGAGAAGCGCGGCGTCAGCACGATCGAACTGCCGTTGGACAGGTAGCGTATGTTGGCGCCGTCCTGGTCCATGATGGCAAGCCGCTTCTTGCGCGAATCCTTCGGCCCGGATTCGTCGATGAAAACGACACGCGTGTCGAAATAGCCCTTTTCGCCGGTCAGCCGCTCATAGATGGCATCGGCGATGATATGGCCGATGCGGCGCTTGTTGGCGTTGTTGGAGAAGAACTGCTCGCCGGAGAGTTGCTGGCCGGCGAAAGTGTCCCACAGGCGGTACTCCGCGCGAATGCGGCCGTCCGCCTCCTGGCGCACGCGTCCCGTAACCAGCGCCTGTGCATTGATGACCTTCCAGTCATCGAAGCGTGGTGCCACGTCGGGGTTCGAGATCTTCTCGATGAAGGCGCCGTGGTCAATCGGTGCGAAAAGACCCGAGCGCTTCAAGTCGGCCTCGACGATGCCGGATATCTCCTTGCCCAGTGCATCGCCCTGAAAGTCGGTAATGGCAATCGGCAGCGGCTCGATTGTGCCCTTGTTGACGTCGATTTCCACCAGCGCATGCGCCGGCGACGCGGCAAACGACCAGAAGCCTGAAGCGATCGCGCCGATCGTCATGAGGGTGGCAATGAATGTCTTCATATCGCGTGAGCCTCGTTTTCTCGCGGGCTGAGGGGCGGAGCCCAGGAATCCTAGAACATGTCGCTCGGGTCGAAGTTGACGACCACTTCGGCCCAGGTCTCGTATTTGTCTGCAGGCAGGTTGAAGGGAGCACATTTCTGCACCGCCCGCACCGCCGATTCGGCTGCCGTGCGACCGGGGCCCGACGATGCGCCACCCTTGATGACCTCGGGGCGGCCTTCGAGTTCGCCGGAACGGTCGAGGCGGAATCGCACCGACACTTTCAGCGTCTCGGCATCATCGACTCCTGCGGGAATGTTCCAGCAGCGGCCGAGAGCCTGTCGGAGCGCGTCCATTTCATTGGCCGACAGCTTGTTGGCGCCTGTATTCCTTTCGCCGCCAAGCGAAGCCTGCTGGCTGGAACGCTTGGCGCCACCGCCGGACGCCTTTTCCTTGTTCAGCAAGGCGGCAATCCTGTCGTCCAGGGATTTGTCGCTGGATTCCGGCCGCGAGGAGGCTTGTTTCGCAGGCTTGTCGGATTCCTTGCGTTCCGGCGCCTTTGCGGTTTCGGCCTGGGCGACCTGCGGCTTCGGTCGTGCGGCCGGTGCGGGCGCGCTGTCGGGCAGGCGGATGCTTTCCTGCGGCTGCTCGGCGGCAATGGCTTCGGCAATCGGATCGGGCTTCTCCGGCTGCGGCTCGGCCTGCGCCGTCTTCTGCTCGGCAGGCTCCGGCGCCGGCTCGGGCTTCACCTCCTGCCTGGGCTGGGGCTTGGGTGCAACCTCCGTAGCAGGAACCGGCTTCGGCTCCTCCTTCGGCTTTGGCACATCTTCGGATTTGGGCTGTTCCTTTGGCTTGGGCGCAGGCGGCGGAGCATCTGCCGCTTCCACCGGCCTGGGTTTGGCTTCGGGGGTAGGTGGCTTGTCGGTATCGACACTGTTGTCGCCGACCTTCTGCGCATCGGCAACGATATCGGGGCGCTGCGTAGGTGTGGGCGCCGGCGTTTCGCGCATGGTCGCCTTCTTGTCGCCTTCCAGGATCTGCGTCATCGATTCAACAGGCACGATATCGACAGGCAGGGCCTCGACGTCGCTGACGTCAAATGCGGAAGGCGCGCGCAGCGTGAACAAGCCAAGGGCCAGCGCCGCGGCGTGCATGATCACCGATGTGGTGAGCCCGACCTTCAACCTGCTAGTCCTGTTCCTGCAAGGTGACGAGGCCGATATTGCGGAAGCCCGCCGCGGAGATCCGGGCCATGACCTTCATGACGGTGCCATAGTCGGCAATCTTGTCGCCGCGCACATAGATGCGCTCGTCGTAACCGGTCTTGGCGATGGCCTCCAGCTTGGGCACCACCTCGTCAATGGGAATTTCCGTCTCCTGCAGATAGACCCTACCTTCCGGGTTTATGGAGACGGTGATCGGTTGCGTGTCCGAGTTCATCGCCTTCGCCTGGGTGTCGGGCAGGTCGATGGGCACGCCGACGGTGAGCAGAGGCGCAGCCACCATGAAGATGATGAGCAGCACCAGCATGACGTCGACCATCGGCGTCACGTTTATTTCCGACATCAGAGCGTGATGACGGCCGCGGCGCCTGTGGCCCCGACCGCCGCGCCCTGAACCGCCAGCGCTTGCAGACATACCCATGATATCCGTCCCTCAGGCTGCTGCCCTGGTCACGACCTTTTCATCGATTTGGCGCGACAGTATGGCGGAGAACTCGTCCGCAAATCCTTCCATGCGCAGCGCCAGCTTGCTGGCGTCGGACGAAAGCTTGTTGTAGGCGATCACCGCCGGGATAGCCGCCAGCAGGCCTATCGCCGTGGCCAGCAGCGCTTCTGCAATGCCCGGCGCCACGACCGAAAGGTTGGTGTTCTTCGATGCCGCGATGGCCTGGAACGAGGTCATGATGCCGATCACGGTTCCGAAAAGGCCAATAAAGGGTGCTGCCGAGCCGATGGTGGCGAGGAAGCCAAGCCGGGCTTCAAGCCGCTCCATCTCGCGCGTCAATGCCAGGTCCATCGCCTTGTCGATACGCGTCTGCAGCCCGAGCGGCGACTTGGCGCCTTTCTCGAAGCTCTTCTTCCATTCGCGCATGGCGGCCACAAAGATGGAGCCCATTCCCGTCGTCTTGCGGTCGGCCAGCGTGCGATAAAGCTCTTCCAACGACTGTCCCGACCAGAACACCTGCTCGAAGCGGTCGAGCGCAACGCGCATGCGCGCATAAGCGATCAGCTTGTCGATGATGATCGCCCAGGTCCAGACCGAGGCCGCCAGCAGGCCGAGCATGACAAGCTTGACGACCCAGCCGGCCTGCATGAACAGGGCCCAGATCGAAAGCGAGGCCGTCGGTTCGGCAAGTGCAAGATTTTCCATCAGCAAGGATCCTTAAGATTTCCGGGCGCGATCGGCGCTCGGTCTCACGGCGCTCTCCTGCGTTCCGCTCTCGTGAAGCTTCCCGAATGCCCCAAAATCCGCCGTTCGCGGCGTTATTTAGGGCAAATGTTGGTGAAACGAAGGCGGCAGGTTCCTACAATTTTCACCTGTGTCTTCATGAACCGTTATGGTTAAGGATCGGTTAGGGAAGTGCCGCTGCGTAAGCGCAGCGCTTTAGGCCTGGCGCGTAAATGCGGCTATCCATTCCTTCGGGAAGCGCTTGGGGCGACCGTTTTCGCCGATGATGGCGGCCTCGACCTTGGCGCGAACGATGAGATCCTCCCCGCGCCTGAGTTCCTGGGCCATGAAAATGCGCGCGCCGGAGATGGTTTCGGTGCGTGTCTCCACGATCAGGACGTCGTCGATGCGCGCCGGCTGGATGAAGTCGATCTCCATGCGCCTCACCACCCAGACAATGGGCTCGCCATGCTTGCCTTCCATCAACTCCGTATGATGCACGCCGGCAAGACGGAGAAAGTCCGAGCGGCCTCGCTCGAGGAACTCGAGATAGCGCGCATGATAGACGACACCGGAAAAATCGGTGTCGGCGTAATAGACGCGCGCCACGAGGCGGTGGCCGAACGGCGTCAGCTCGCCCGCGAGCCCCACGGCGGGGGACAGGTCGGAGCCAGCGCTCACGGCTCCTCCTGGAAAAGGCTGATCTGCTGCTGGACGAAATCCTTCGGCGCTTCGAGGCCAAGATGACGCCAGGCATTGCCCGTCAGCACCCGGCCGCGCGGCGTACGCTGGATGAATCCCTGCTGTATGAGATAGGGCTCGATGATGTCCTCGATCGCGTCCCGCGGTTCCGACAGGCCGGCCGCAATCGTTTCGATGCGGACTGGGCCCCCGCCGAAATTGCGCGGGACCTTGGAAAGATAGGGCCCTTTCTTTTATAAAAATTCCCAACCCCACG
>QGUU01000056.1 GCA_003242525.1 Pseudomonadota bacterium
CCGGTCAGCCAGTGGTGTCCAGTCAGTATAGAAGCCCTTCACCGGACCGAGATAGGGCAACTGCACTTCCAGGCAACGCCGGTAGTCAGTCTCGTCCGCTTCGACGATACCGGCATCGGGGTTCTCCAGCGCCCAGACCATGCCGGCGAGCACCGCGGAACTGACCTGCATGCCGGTAGCATTCTGGTAGGGCGCGAGACGGCGCGTTTCCGCCAGCGAAAGCTGCGAGCCATACCAGTAGGCATTGCGTGCGTGGCCGTAGAGCAGGACACCTAGCTCGTCGGTCCCGTCAACCAATTCGTCCTCCTCCAGGACATGCAGCCTGGATTGTGCCCTGCCGGCGGCGCCGAACATCTCATGCAAGGAAAGCACCGCATCGTTGCAAGGATGGTAGGCATAGTGGCAGGTCGGCCTGTAAAGCAGCTCGCCCTTTTCGCCGCGCAAGGTGAAGAAATCGGCGATCGATATTGCCTCGTTGTGCGTAACAAGGAAGCCATATTGCGGGCCCGGCGTCGGGCACCAGGAGCGCACACGCGTATTGGCGCCGGGCTGTTCCAGATAGATTGCCGCCCTGCAACCCTTCGCGTGCTCCCTGGCGTTTTCGGGCATCCATTTCTCATGGGTGCCCCAGCCGAGCTCGGACGGCTGCAGCCCTTCCGAAATGAACCCTTCCACCGACCAGGTGTTCCAGAACACGTCCAGAGGTTTCGGTTCGCGGGCGCGCTGGGTATCGCGTTCCGCGATATGGATGCCCTTCACCCCTGCCCGGCGCATAAGGTCGGCCCAGCCCTCGCGGTCGCCGGTTGCTGGCTCGGTGAAGTCGAGGCCGAGGTCTCCGGCCAGGTCGACCAGCGCCTGCTTGACGAACCAGGACACCATGCCGGGATTGGCGCCGCAGGTAGACACGGCCGTCGGGCCGCCGGGGCTGCGGCGCTTCTCCGCCAGCAGGGTCTCGCGCAGCGCATAATTGGTGCGCGAAGCATTGTCCGCATTCCTGTCAAAGTAGAAGCCGAGCCACGGCTCGACCACTGTATCGATGTAAAGAGAGCCGAGATTTCGGCAGAGCCGCATGAGGTCTACCGACCCGGTGTCCACCGACAGGTTCACGCAGAACGGCTGTCCGCCTCCCTTCGTGAGCAATGGCGTGAGCAGATCCTCATAATTGTCGCGGGTCACGGCCTGCTGCAGGAAGGCGATGCCCCGGTCATCAAGCAGCTTGCGGTTTTCGGCGCTCGGATCGATGACCACCATGCGCGACCGGTCGAATTTGAAATGGCGTTCGATCAGCGGCAGTGTGCCGCGTCCGATCGAACCGAAGCCGATCATCACCACGGGGCCCGTGATCTCGCCGTGGATCGGCCAGTTCTCGTTCGCCATTCTCGCGCGCTCCTTGAATCTCACTGAGGGCCGGCCGTCGGAGCCGGGAGGAGCGAAAAAACACAGAACTCCGACGGAATAAAGCAAAAAGCGGCAGGACCCGTAGGTTTAGAGGTCGGCCATGTCCCGAAGTCGTTCGACGAGCCGATCGCGGTCCGCCGTCAGCCCCTTGTAATCGAGTTGCTCGCAGTCGAGCGCCATCAGCTGGTCGGCAAAGGAGTTGGCAAGCGACCTTCTATCCGGGTGTCGCGCCAGTACGGCGAGCGGATCGAGATGGATGCGGATGGTGAAGAGGATGTCGCGCGAGACCGGCAATTTCCGCAATGTCTGGCGTTCGACGCGAATGAAGGCGCGGGCATCGATCTCCGCGGCGTCGGCGAATTTCGAAGGGCGATTGGTAGCGCGGTCGATGCGCTGGACGTCCGAAAGCGGATGATAGAGCGCGTCTCCCGCCTGGATAGACCAGTTGAAACGTTCGACTGCCTGGCCCTGCAGGCCGTCGAACATGCGCGCGATGAGCTGGTCTGGTCGCGAGCCGGGGCCGAAGCCTGGGACAGGATCGTGGATTTCGTGCAGCGGCCGGCCAAATTTCTCCGTCAGCACCCAGGAGGAAGGAAAGCACAGCGCGCCGGCCGCGAGCCTCCATCCGTTCTCGCCTCGGCGCATCAGGATCAGGTCTTCCTGCACAAGCAGGGATGCCGTTACCAGTGGCGCGTCGAGGGGCGCCGGGAAAGCGGGCGGCAAGGCGCCAAGGACTTCCACCGCGCCTTCGGCAAGCCGGTGTGTTTGCGGAAACCGCTCGGGCAGATGGGAGGCAAGAAGGTCGAGCACTTCCTGCTGTGCAGCGCGCGTTTCAGCTTCCTCGACAAAGACCTTGTCCGGAATCGTTTCATAGAGGCGACGCTTTTCGGCAAGATGCGCGCCGAGGTTTTCGTCCACCTCGATCCAGTTGGCGATATCAAGCGGCTTCAGCCCGATGGCGAAGAGCTTCGAGGAACCGTCATATGGGGTGTGAGCGGGGCGGATAGTCACTGGGGCAGTCAAGGTTGCTCTACTCGAAATCCATCGATTGTGTGAGGAGGTCCGACCTATCGCCTGAAACCGGCTTGAGGGCAACGAACGTGTTCTGGCTTATGAATGGTCCAGCCCTTCCCGGGGGGCGGATCAAAGCGGTCAGACGCAAGCCCTGATCAGCCCGCGCAGCGAGTTGCCGACAAAGATCGCCCTTGCCGATTTGAGGTCTTTCCAGGAAAAGACCGCTTCCTCGGCCTTGCCGTGCTCTATCATCTCGCCGCGCAGGACACCGGCCAGCAGGCCGCAGTCCAGCCTCGGGGTGGCGAGCGCCGGACCTCCGAAATCGGCGAACAGCGTGGTGATCGTGCCTTCGCACAATTCGCCGCGTTCATTGGAAAGCAGCACTTCGTCAGCCTGTGCAAGGGGATATTCGGAGCGGGCATGCGTGAAGGTCTGCCTCGCGCTGGTCTTGTGCCGCAGAAGCGCGTTGGCGGAGTCCAGTTTCGTATGCGCCAGCCGCAGCTTCCAGACCTTGCCCTCCGGCGGCGGATCGTAGGGTTGGGCGGTGGCGGACACCTCTCCATTGCGTGACAGGACAAGCCGTGCCCGGAGCGCAATGCTCGACTGCGACGCTACCGCTTGCTTCAACGCGGCTTCGATGCGCCCCAGGTCGCAGGCGAAGCCCAGTTCGCCGGCTGAAGCCTGGAGCCGGGCCATATGCCGTTCGAAGCGAAGGAAACCGGCATCCGGCTCCCAGCGCATCGTCTCGATCAGGTCGAATCCGATTGGCTCGCCTCTGGCGCCTGTCCTGTCGCGTAGCGCGCCTTCAGGAGGCATTCGGAATACTCCTCTTCGGCGGTGGAATCAAAGACGATACCGCCCCCGACATTGTACACTGCCTGACCGTCAGGAAAGAGCGTGATGGTGCGGATGGCGACGTTGAAGCGCATGCGCCCGTCCGGTGCGATCCAGCCGATGGCGCCGCAATAGGCGTTGCGGGCCGCGCCCTCCAGTTCGCGCAGGATTTCCATTGCGCGGATTTTCGGTGCGCCGGTGATCGAACCGCAGGGAAAGAGTGCCGCAAAGATCTGGCGGATGGTCAGGCCTGGCAGAAGCCGTGCGCGCACCCGGCTGACCATCTGGTGGACGGTAGCGTAGCTTTCGATTCGGAACAGCTCTGGCACATCGAGCGTGCCGACTTCGGAGATGAGCGAGATGTCGTTTCGCAAAAGGTCAACGATCATGCGGTTCTCGGCCTGGTTCTTCGGGTCGTTGGCCAGAAACGCCCTAAGCTTTTCGTCTTCCTCGGGTGACTTCCCTCGCGGCGCGGTGCCCTTCATGGGATGCGTCTCGATCCAGCCCTCGGCGTCCACTTCAAAGAACAGCTCGGGCGAACGTGACAGGACGATGGGACCGCCCAGATCAACCAGCGCTCCATATTTCACCTTCTGGCGGGCGGCCAGCGCGTCGAAGGCCGACAGAGGATCACCACTCCATTGCGCCGTTACCGGAAAAGTGAGGTTGGCCTGGTAGCAGTCGCCTTGCCGGATATGCCTGTGCAGGCGGGAAAATCTCCGCTCATAGTCCTCGAAGCTCCAACCGGCGCGCACTCCGTGAATGGGTCCGTTGGTTGCCGGCCTGCGAGTGGGGTCGAGGATCGCGCCGGAAGGCTCGTCGAAGACCCCAAGCACCGTCAATGGCGTAGCGCGATCTTGCGGAATGATCGGGGCGAGCTTCGGCTCCAGCAGGTAGCCGGCCTCATAGGAGAAATAACCGGCCAGCCATTTTCCGGCTTCATGAGCGCGCTGTGCCTGTTCCAGCGCGGGAAGGAAGTCTTCCGTACTTTCCGCCGAGATGATTGCGGAAGGACGGTCGAACAACGTCTCCTCACCGGAGAAGTCGTCGCGGAAGAGGATGAATGGAGCAACTGGATCGCTCATCAGCCGCCCCCGACCAGCTTGCGCGGCATCGTGGTTTCAGCAGAGAGGTCCGGCCTTTCCTGCACGCGAACAAGCGGCCAAGGGCCGGGCATTGGAAGGACTTGTTCCGAGAGCGACAGACAGCCGGCGTGCGGAAGACTGGGTGGAAGGCATGGCTTCATGTGTGGGCGGTGCCGTGAGGTGTTCTGCCCCGCAGGAATCGGGCCGGGCCGGCGCTTCCTTAATCCAGCGCTTCCAACTCGTCTATCAGCCCGGATATCACGCCGAGGCCGATCTGCCAGAAGGCCGGATCCGAGGCGTCGAGGCCGAACGGCCTCAGCAGTTCCGAATGGTGCTTGGTGCCGCCCGCTTTCAGCATCTCGAAGTATTTCTCCTGGAAGCCTTTTTCGGACTCGCGATACACGGCGTAGAGAGAATTCACCAGGCAATCGCCGAAGGCGTAGGCATAGACATAGAAGGGCGAATGGATGAAGTGGGGAATGTAGGTCCAGAAGGTTTCGTAGCCTTCGCGCAGCCGTATGGCCGGCCCCAGGCTCTCGGCCTGCACTTCCAGCCAGAACTCGCCGATCCTGTCGGCGGTCAGTTCGCCCTTGCGGCGTTCCGTATGCACCTTGCGCTCGAACTCGTAGAAGGCGATCTGGCGCACCACAGTGTTGATCATGTCCTCGACCTTCTGGGCGAGCATGGCCTTGCGCTCGCGCTTGTCCGTCGTGGCGTCGAGCAGGGAACGGAAGGTCAGCATCTCGCCGAAAACCGAGGCCGTTTCGGCAAGAGTGAGAGGCGTCGAGGCCATCAGCGCGCCCTGGCCCGCGGCCAAAACCTGATGCACGCCATGCCCCAGTTCGTGCGCGAGCGTCATGACATCGCGCGGCTTGCCCATATAGTTCAGGAGCACGTAGGGATGCACCGAGGGCACCGTCGGATGCGCGAACGCCCCGGGGGATTTGCCCGGCCGGACCGGCGCGTCGATCCAGTTCCTGTCGAAGAAGGTGCGAGCGATATCGGCCATCTGTGGTGAAAACCGGTGATAGGCGGACAGCACCGTGTTCTTCGCGTCGTTCCATGCGATGGTCGCTTGCGGCGTTTCGGGCAATGGCGCGTTCCGGTCCCAATGGCTCATCACGTCCATGCCAAGCCAGCGCGCCTTCATGCGATAGTAGCGGTGCGAAAGGCGCGGATAGGCGTCGCGAACGGCACCGGCAAGCGCATCCACGACGCTGGGCTCAACGCGATTGGCGAGGTGGCGGGAATCGGCAATGTCCTTGAAGCCGCGCCACCGGTCCGAAATCTCCTTGTCCTTGGCCAGCGTGTTGGTGATCAGGGTGAAGGTGCGCAGGTGCCTGGAGAACGTGGCGGCCAGAGCCTCGGCTGCCTTGCGGCGCACCTCGCCGTCGGCGTCCTGCAGGCGGTTCAGCGTCGGCTCAAGCGTCAGCTCCTCGCCGTCGATCGTGAACCGGAGTTCCGTCATCGTCTCGTCGAACAGCCGGTTCCAGGCGCCGCGCCCGGTCACGGACTTTTCGTGGAAGAGTTGCTCGACCCGATCTTCCAGCTGATAGGGCTTGTCCTTCCTCAGATCGAGAACCCACGGCCGGTAGTGGCCGAAGAGGGGATCTTCCGCCAAGGCCTTCTCCAGGAGCGCATCGTCGATCTGGTTGAGTTCAAGGGCGAAGAAGAGAAGATGGGCGCTGGCATCCGTCATCTTTTCCTGCACGTCCCCGTAGAACTTGGCGCGGAGCGGGTCGGCGGTGTTGGCGGCATAGATCAGCCCGGCATAGGAAACGATGCGTCCGATCAGTTCCTCGATCTGCTCGTAAGCTTTCAGCGCCTCTCCCAGGCAGCCTTCCGCACCACGTTCGGCCTCGGCAGCCAGCGTGCCCTTCCAGCGGCTCTCGAATGCCTTGGCCTGCGCATCGGCCCGTTCGATGTCGCGCTTCAACTCCGGCGCATCCATGCCGGAATAGAGGTCGGACAGGTTCCATTCCGGCAGTTCGCCGAGTTTCGCCGAGCCGTGTTCTGCCGCCGCCGAATGGCGTGAAATCCTGTCCATGCCTGTACCTTCCAAACGTTCGGGAGGAATGCCGGTCAAATGCTAAGCATTTCGTTCACCGGCTTTTTTGAAAGCTTATTTAGAACCCTGTACCACAATGATCCATAGAAAGCCGTCTCTCGGGGGGCAAGATCCGCGATACTCATGTCAGGTTCCATTCTCATAGTCGACGATGATCCGGTGCAGCGGCGGCTGCTCCAGGCGGCGATGGCAAAATTCGGCTACAGCTCACTCGTTGCAGAGGAGGGCGAGGCCGGTCTGGCGCTGATGGATGGCCCCTCGGCGCGCGAGGTTTCGGTCGTCATCCTTGACCTTTCGATGCCGGGACTCGACGGCATTGGCGTGCTCAAGGCCATGCGCGAGCGCGGCATCCATATTCCGGTGATCGTTCAGACGGCCCAGGGGAGCATCGAAACGGTCGTGCAGGCCATGCGCCACGGCGCCTTCGATTTCGTCGTCAAGCCTGCATCCCCGGATCGGCTGCAGACGGCAATCGCCAACGCCCTGAAGGTGGAGGCGGTGGAAGGGGAGGCGCGGCGCAACATACGCCGCGGCGGCAAGTCGCTAACCTTCAAGGACATCATCACAAAGAGCCCTGCCATGGAGCGGGTGATCCGGCTGGGACAGAAGGCTGCCGCCTCCACCATTCCGATTCTGATCGAGGGCGAATCAGGCGTGGGCAAGGAACTGGTGGCGCGTGCGATACAGGGTTCCGGCGATCGCAGGTCAAGGCCTTTCGTTACGGTCAATTGCGGCGCGATTCCGGAAAATCTGGTGGAGTCGATCCTTTTCGGCCACGAAAAGGGATCTTTCACAGGCGCTACCGAAAAGCATGCCGGCAAGTTCGTCGAGGCTCATGGCGGCACGCTGTTTCTGGATGAGATCGGCGATCTGCCGCTGGACGTGCAGGTCAAGCTGCTGCGCGCCGTGCAGGAGGGCGAGATCGATCCGGTCGGAAGCCGCTCGACGCTCAAGGTGGACATAAGGCTGATATCCGCCACGCACCGCGACCTGTTGCAGCAGGTGAAGGACGGCGCTTTCCGGGAAGACCTGTTCTATCGCCTCAATGTCTACCCGATCTTCGTGCCGCCATTGCGTGAAAGGCGCGAAGACATTCCCTATCTCGTCCGCCACTTCATGGACCGCGTCGAGCCCGCCGACCCGCGAAGGCGGCTGCGAGGCGTCAGCGAGGCGGCCTTGTCCATGCTGATGGCCTATGACTGGCCAGGCAACATAAGGCAACTCGAAAACGCCGTGTTCCGGGCGTCCGTGCTGTGCGAGGGCGATGTCCTCACACCCGACGAGTTCCCGCAAATCCGGGCTCAGGTCGAGGGAACGATCAATCTTGATCGTCCGCGCCGAAACATTCCGGATGATGCCGCCAATCCGCCTACGGGGGAAACCCCGGGCGCAGCCGAAGCGGCAGCAGATGTTGCGCGCCCCCGCTTCGGCACGCTGCGAGCTCTCGACGAGCGGGGCAATGTGCGCTCACTCGCCGCGGTGGAACTGGACATGATCAAGTTCGCCATCGAACACTACAACGGCCAGATGAGCGAGGTGGCAAGACGCCTTGGAATCGGCCGCTCGACGCTTTATCGCAAGCTCAAGGAATATGGCCTCGATTCGGAAGAAGGCCGGGTCGAGCGCATGGCCTTGACGCCGTAATTCTCACGGATTGAAGCCAATTGTAACAGATTGTGTCCAAGAATCTGGGAAAATCCAGTTAAACCAGTCATTTACCATGAGGTCCGGTGTAGATTTTTCGCCCGGTTGTCGCCATGGTGTTGGCGCAATTCGCCATGATAAGCGATGATTAACCAAATGGGTTCGATATTGGACGTGATTGAAATCATGTCCGTTTTGTCAAATCCGGGGACAAACGGCAGCCTACAGGGCCATTTGATTTGAACAGAATCGAACGACTCGACGACGGACGGCATTTGCCTGCGGGCTATTGGCCAAGATGGCTGGCAGTTCTTGCTCTCTGCGCCGTGGTTATGGCCCCGGTGGCCGCAAAGGCCGAGACGCGGTCGCTGAAGTTCTATCACCTGCATACGCGCGAAAAGGCGGAGATCGTCTACAAGCGCAATGGCCGCTACGTTCCGGAAGGGCTGAAGAAGATCAATCACCTCATGCGCGACTGGCGGCGCAATGAAGTGGTCGAGATGGACCCGCGGTTGCTGGACATGGTCTGGGAGGCGTACCGCCAGGCCGGCGCAACGGGCTACATCCAGGTGATTTGCGGCTATCGCGCCCCGGCGACCAACAACATGCTTCGCAGCCGTTCGCGCGGCGTTGCCAAGAAAAGCCAGCACATGCTCGGCAAGGCGATAGATTTCTACATTCCCGGCGTGCCGCTCAAGAAGCTGCGCGACATAGCACTCAGGATGCAGGGCGGCGGCGTAGGCTACTACCCTTCCTCCGGCTCGCCCTTCGTGCATATGGACGTAGGCAATGTGCGCCATTGGCCCGGCATCAGCCGCCAGGAGCTTGCGCGCGTTTTCCCCGACGGTAAGACGCTGCACATACCTTCCGACGGCAAGCCGTTGCCCGGATATGAGCAGGCACTGGCCGCCTACAAGGCCCGCAAGGCCAGAGGCCAGCCGAATATCGAACTCGCCAGCGCCGGAAGCACGAAGAAATCCGGCGGACTGCTGACAGCCCTGTTCGGCGGCGGCGCCGACGAGGCCGAGGATAATGCCGAAGTCGCCCTGGTTGCCGCGGCGCCGAAGAAGGCCGTGAAGTCCGCTGCCCCTGCCCCGGCGGAAAAGCCCGGCATCAAGATCGTCTCGCCCGACAAGGCCAAGCGCTCCGAGGTTCCGGTCTTCGACGAGGCGGGCGCCCCGCAACAGGAAGCTGTCGAGACTCCCGAGACCATTATTGCGGCCTTGCCGGCACGCTCCATTCCGCTGCCAGCCTTTGCTCCCCGCCCCAAGACGGATGTGGGCGCTCAAACGCCTGACACGGTGCCGTTCGGGATTGCAGATGCAGTAGAAGTTGCCGAGGCAGCCCCGCAAGTTGCCGCTGCCGTTCCCGAAAGCGTTCCGTTTGGAATGGCGGATCCGGCAGCAGCAAGAACCATCGATCCGGCAGCAGCCGTCCGTGCGAGCACCGCCAGCATGGTGCCCGTGCCCAGCTGGCGTCCCGACCGGGCGGATGCTTTGGCGGAACAGGCGCCCACGAACCAGGGTGCTGTCATGCTTGCGCTGGCCGAAACGGCGGAACGTGGCAATGCGGCCAGGGAAGCGCTTTCGGCGCTGCCTTCTCCGCGGCCGGACGAAATCCGCGACCTTCTGGACAAGGAGCCGGCCGAGGAGGCTGCTACCGACAGCTATCAGGTGGCATCGCTTGCGCCTACTCCGCGCTCGGCTTTCAGCGATCCGCATGGCGTCGATGCCGCGTCGCCGCGCGTTGCCGTCGCCGCGCGCCCGGCAGGAACCGATCCCGTGGCCGCCATTGGCGGCAATGTGAAGACGACGCGGAAGGAAGCCCGCGCCCGGCCACAGGACGCCAGGCCGGATCCGAAGCCGCTGGTCGTTGCCGCTCAGCCCCAGTTGGCGCGGTGGGCCCTATACGGTGGTGAGGCGCTGGCCAATCCGGATGACGGCAAGAACGTGCCCAGGCTCGCCTACAACTTCGTTCGCACC
>QGUU01000508.1 GCA_003242525.1 Pseudomonadota bacterium
CCGCTGAGCCTCTACGCCTAGGGCGCACTGCTCTACCTGGCCATGTGCTCGGTATTGTCCGCACTCCAGGCCCGACTGGAAGAACGGCTCAACCGCTATGGCGGCTTCCTGGAGGCGCGGTCATGATCGAGCTTCACGAAATAGAGAAACGATTCGGCGATAATCTTGTCCTCAAAGGCGTGACGGCAGCGATCGCCGAAGGCAGCGTGACGGCGCTGGTCGGCCCCTCCGGCGGCGGCAAGAGCACGTTGCTGCGGTGCATCAACCTGCTGGAGATTCCGACAGCCGGGAAAGTCCGTATCGGCAGCGAGGAGATGAGCTTTCATCCCGGCCAGCGCGTAAGCGCCCGCGACATAAGAAGGCTGCGCCGCCAAACAGGAATGGTGTTCCAGAACTTCCAGCTCTTCCCGCACCGCACCGCCATCGAGAACGTCATGGAAGGATTGACGGTCGTGCTGAAATGGCCGGTCGAAAAGGCCCGCGAGCGGGCGTTGGAGCTGCTCGAAAAAGTGGGCATGGTGCAGAAGGCGGACGCCTGGCCGGCGACGCTTTCAGGCGGCCAACAACAGCGCGTTGCCATTGCACGGGCCCTGGCGCCATCACCCAGGGTGCTGCTGTGCGACGAACCGACCTCGGCGCTCGACCCGGAACTATCGAAGGAAGTGGTGGATGTGCTTCAACAGCTTGCGCGGGAGGGCACCACCATGGTGATGGCCACGCACGATCTGCGGCTGGCCTCGAAAGTGGCCGATGAGGTCGTTTTCCTCGAGGCCGGCGAAATCGTCGAGCAGGGACCGGCGGACGAAGTGTTCGGCAGGCCGCAACGCGAGCGCACCAGGCGTTTCATAGCGACCCTCCGTCATGAACAGGAGGACCCGCCGGAGTGAGCCGGAAATGGGCGACGTGACGATCCACGCAACCGGTGGAGAAGTCGATCCCGGGAACCTACAAAGTAGGTGGGCGCCATATGTCCGAGCCCACGGGCCCGGTCAGGGACAGCTCCCTTCGAGATCGATAAGGCCCCGGGGATAAGTCTCTCCTGCCGCGAGGCGCAGACCGTCGTCACCAATATAGGCTCTGGGCCGTTTGTGCGCCAGTTGGATTGCTGTGATTGTGACCGCCACTGTACGAATTTTCGCACCCTTGCGCACCACGTCCGCGCTCCGTAGGGTCGCGCCCGACATACGAGGATACGTCCATGCGTTTCGAAGGTACGGCGGCCTATGTTGCCGACAAGGACCTGATGGTTGCCGTCAATGCGGCGATCGCGCTTGAGCGGCCATTGCTGGTCAAGGGCGAGCCCGGCACGGGCAAGACCGAACTGGCGAGGCAGGTTGCCGCAGCCCTCGGGCTCGACCTCATCGAATGGCATGTCAAGTCCACGACCCGCGCCCAGCAGGGCCTTTACGAATATGACGCCGTTTCGCGCCTGCGCGACAGCCAGCTTGGCGACGAGCGCTTCAACGACATCAGGAACTACATAAGACGCGGCAAACTGTGGGAGGCATTTGCTGCCGAGCGGAAGGCAGTGCTTCTCATCGACGAGATCGACAAGGCGGATATCGAGTTTCCGAACGACCTGCTCCAGGAACTCGACCGCATGGAGTTCTACGTCTACGAGACGGGCGAGACAATTCGTGCCGCGCATCGCCCGATCGTCATCATCACTTCCAACAACGAAAAGGAACTGCCCGACGCTTTCCTGCGCCGCTGCTTCTTCCACTATATCCGCTTTCCGGACATGGAGACGCTGCAGAAGATCGTTGAGGTCCACTATCCCGGCATCAAGCAGAACCTCGTGCGTGCGGCGCTCACCCAATTCTATGAGATCCGCGAGGTTCCCGGCCTGAAGAAGAAGCCATCGACATCAGAGGCGCTGGACTGGATCCGCCTGCTGGTGGCAGAGGATATCGATCCGGCCGATCTCAGGGGCGACGCGCGGAACGCGCTGCCGAAGCTGCACGGTGCGCTGCTCAAGAACGAGCAGGACGTGCACCTGTTCGAGCGGCTGGCCTTCATGGCGCGCCGGCAGCAATAAGCGCTGGGCCTGCACTGGACCTTTGCCGGATGCCTTCAACGGGTGATGATCCGCTCCTCATGAACGGGAGGAAAAGCATGCCCGCCATCGAAGTGCGTCCGCTGCAGCAATCCGACCATGCCGACTGGCGACGGCTGTGGACGGCCTATCTGGAATTTTACGAAACGACCGTGCCGGAGGAGGTTTACCGGACGACCTGGGAACGGCTGTTCACCGCAGGCGAGTTCGAACCGAAGGGATTTCTCGCGCTGATCGACGGCAAGGCGGTGGGCCTGACCCACTATATCTATCACCGCTCCTGCTGGTCGATCGTCAACAACTGCTATCTGCAGGATTTGTTCGCGGACCCCGACGTGCGCGGCAAGGGCGTCGGCGCGGCACTGATCGAGGCAGTGCGGCGGGAGGCGGCGAAGATCGGCGTCAGCAAAGTCTTTTGGGTGAAGCATTGAAAAAAAGCCCCCCCGCGGCGGCCTTACGCTGGCTCTTTTTCACATCTCCGAGCCCACCAAACGGG
>QGUU01000509.1 GCA_003242525.1 Pseudomonadota bacterium
GATTACTGGCTGCGCCGTACGCACGGTCTACGTGCCTCACGGCACGCCCGTGCGTCTGCGGGAAACCATTAAGGACGCCAAGGTCTGGGTGAAGGATGCGGATGGTCAGGTCATTGCCGGGGAAATGAACCTACCGGAGGGCTGGTATTGCTTGCCGGTAGATGACGAGGAGTAGCGCACGTGGCAACCGCACAGGGCATTCGAGCCGGTCGCGCCTTTGTCGAGCTGTTCGCTGACGACTCCAGACTCGTGCGCGGTCTGCGCCGCGCGGAAAAGAAGCTCAAGGCTTTTGGCGATTCGATCCGCAACTTCGGATTGAAGATCGCCGGGGCCGTCAGCGCCGTGACCGCGCCGCTGGCAGCCTTGTCCATCAAGGCCGCTTCGGATGCCCAGGAGTCGCTCAGCCGCTTCGAGGCGGTCTTCAAGGACCAGGCCAAAGCGGCGGGTCAGTTCGCCGACGCCCTGGCCCACAGTGTCGGCCGGTCCAAGATCGAGATTCGCGATGCCCTGGCCACGTTCCAATCCTTCTTCGTGGGCCTGGGCTTTAGCGGTGAGGCAGCGCGGGACTTGAGCCAGACCATGCAGTCGTTGGCGTTGGACTTCGCCAGCTTCCACAACTTATCTGACGACGAGGCCATCGGGCGCTTCATCAGCGCGCTGTCCGGCTCGTCGGAAGTACTGGACCGCTTCGGCATCAACATCAAGCAGGCCGCCCTGGAGCAGGAACTTCTGGCCATGGGCGTGCGCAAGAGCTGGACGGAGGTGACCGAGCAGGAAAAGGCCCTGGCGCGGCTGAACATCATCGCCCGCGCCATGGGCGACCAGGGCGCGATCGGCGACGCGGTCAAGACGGCCGGGTCGTTTACCAACCAGATGAAACGCCTGCGCGGCCTATTGCGCGACACCTCCGTGTCCATCGGCCAGGCGCTCTTGCCGGTGGTCACGCCCTTGGTGCAGAAAGCCGCCGAGATGGTGCGCTGGCTGGGGGAGTGGATCAGCCGTAATCAACAATTGGTGGCCACGATGTTCAAGGTCGCCGCGGTCGTGATCGCCGGCGGACTGGCGCTGGCGGCGCTGGGCACGGTCATCAGCGGGCTGGGCAGCGCGCTTGGCGTGCTGGCGACCATCGTCACGAGCGTAGGCACGGTATTCAAGCTGCTGGGGGCGGTGATCGCCTTCGTGGTCTCGCCGATCGGCCTGGTCATCTCGGCCGTGGCCGCATTGGGCGCATACCTCATTCATGCGACGGGTGCCGGCGGCAAAGCCCTTACCTGGCTGGGCGAGAAGTTCAACGTGCTCAAGGACGATGCGCTGTCGGCCTACCAGGGGATCGCCGACGCTCTGGCGGCCGGCGACATCTCGCTGGCGGTGAAGGTCTTGTGGCTGACCCTCAAGATGGAGTGGACCCGGGGCGTGAACGTCCTGGAGAAGGCGTGGCTGAACTTCCGCAACTTCTTCATCAAGATCGGCTATGACGCCTGGCACGGTCTGCTGGCGGTCGCCGAGATCGTGTGGCACGCCCTGGAGGTCGGCTGGATCGAGACGACCGCCTTCTTCTCCAAGCTCTGGACGGATTTTACATCGTTCTTCGCCCGGACTTGGGAGAACATCAAAGCCGGGGCGCAGAAGGCGTGGAACTGGATCAAGTCGCTGTTCGATGACTCCATTGACCTGGAGGCCGAGAACAAGCTTGTCGAGCAAAAGAAGCAGGAAGCCATCGCGCGCATCGAGGATGAGCAGCAGCGCAAGCTCGCCCAGCGTGAAGCCCAGCGCGAAGCGGAACGTCGTCGAGCGGCGGCCATTCACGAAGCGACGCTGGCCGAGATCGGCCGCGAGAACCTCGCCAAGCACCGCGAACTGGATACCGAATATGCCCAGCGCATGGCCGAAAACGAGGCCGACCTGGCCAAGGCCCGGCAGGAGTGGCGCGAAGCCATTGAAGCCGCTCGCAAGAAGCGCGAGGCCAAGGAAGCCGAAGCCGCTCCGGAAGGCCTGGAAGGTCCCGATGACTTGATCAATAAGGCCCGCCAGGCGCTGGCCGGTCTGGGCGACCTGGTCCACCAGGAAGCGGAGAAGATCGGCGTGCGGGGCACGTTCAACGCCGCCGCTATCCAGGGTCTGGCCGCCGGGGACGCCGCCGATCGCACCGCCAAGGCGACCGAGGAGACGGCCAAGAACACCAAGAAGCTCCTGCAGGCTGCGCAAACCGGCGGTCTGACGTTCGCTTGATTACAGGAGGCCACGGATGGCCATCACCTGCACCGAAAACATCGACTCCCGTCAGATTACAGAAGGTCAGTCAGCGGAACTGATCTACACGATCACCGGCACTGCCGACGAGGCGGCCGCTATCGCCACGCTCAAGGCGACCGCACCGACGGTGTTGCACAACATGAAGCGTCAGCCGGTGACGGTCGAGCCGGTCCACATCGATACCACACATCCCGACAAGTGCATCTGCGGTCTCTTATACCCATCTACCCCTCCCGCGAAAAAAAGAGGTGTAAGATCATGGGTGGGCGGAACGATATAAAAAAAAAAACAA
>QGUU01000510.1 GCA_003242525.1 Pseudomonadota bacterium
AGTCCGCGTTTAGGTATGGGCAGGGGGCAGGCTCTTTGGTTTGCCCGCTCGTCCCCCGGCATCTAGCCGCGCGAGCGAGGGCACAACCACCTAGTGTCCCTGCCCCCTTCTCTCCACTGGAGGCTTTGTGACCACTCTCCCCGCTAAAGCGGGAAGCTTCTCAGGACACGCACGGCGCAACCGCCCACGTTATGTCCTGACGGCTCAGCCCAAGCCGTTCCAACGCCAGAGAGAGTACATTTCGGGCGGCGTTGACATCCCGATCCAGCACCAGACCGCAGTGAGGGCAATCGTGAGTTCGGACATGCAGTTCTTTAGCGACAACAGCACCACAACCACTACCCACCTGCGACGTATAGTAAACGAATTGTATCACGAGAAGGATAAGGAGGCAAGCGGCATTCCCCACCCCGTTAAAACGGGGTGTCCCCTGCCGCAATATCTATGTAGCACAAACTTATGAGTAGAGAGGCTTAATTTTCGCGCTGTCTGCTCCGGTGTGGGTAGCGGCGCGGCCCGGCGGTATACTTCGCGGGAGTGTTCACCGGAAAGGAAGATTGGGCATGTTTGATGACGAAGCGCGCGCCTTTTTGCAGCAGCCGTTGATCGCGCGTGTCTCCACGATTGGCGAAGACGGGTTTCCGCATACTGTCCCGACATGGTTTTATCTCGACGGCGACGAGATCGTCGTTATCAGCGAGCGTGCTACGCGTAAGATCAGGAATCTCGCTGCCAACCCGAAAGCGGCGGTGCAGGTCGGCGGCGAGCCGAACGACAGCGCCGGCTACCTGATACGCGGCGAGTTCCGCGTGAGCGATGATGTGGGCAACGAATGGACCAACCGGCTGACGCGCCACTATGAGACTAAGGAAACCGCCGAAAAGCACGTCGAGGAATGGGCGGATCTGGATATGGTGGTGCTGCGGATGCGGCCTGTGTCGGTCGTGAAGGTGTGGAGCGGGGAGAGCGAGTAGGGCCGCCCTCGAACCTCATGTTCCGGCGCGGCTCGCGCTTTATCGCCTTTCGGGGCGATGTTATACTGGGCGCGTCTTCCACCGGGGCAATTACAGGATCGGATATTCATGGCGACAATTGACGAACAGGTCGAGATATTGATGTCGGGCACCGAATACGGTGACCCGCAGACCAAAGAAAATATGCGCCGCGAGCTGCGCGAACGCCTGATCGAAGCGGAGAAGGCGGGCCGCCCGCTGCGTGTGTACTGCGGTTACGACCCGCGCACGGCGGACCTGCATCTGGGCCACACGATCACCATGCGCAAGCTGCGGCAGTTTCAGGAATTTGGGCACGACGTGACCTTCCTGATCGGCACGTTCACCAGCCTGATCGGCGACCCTTCGGACAAGGAGAAGGCGCGCGAGCAGTTGACGCCGGAACAGGTCGAGGAAAACGCCCGCACCTATGCCGAGCAGGCGTTCAAAATCCTTGATCCCGAATTGACGCGGGTGCGCCGCAACGACGAATGGCTGGCGACGCTCGACTTCGCCGACATCATCCGGCTGGCGAGCAATTTCACCGTGCAGCAATTCCTGACCCGCGAGAATTTTGCCAAGCGGCTCGACGCCGGCCAGCCGATTTACCTGCACGAGCTGTTCTACGGGCTGATGCAGGGCTACGACGCCGTGGCGCAGGAAGCCGACGTGCAGGTGGGCGGGCAGGACCAGTTGTTCAACATTCTGGTGGCGGGGCGCAAGCTGCAGGAGGCGATGGGCCAGAAGCCACAGGTCGCCATCATCATGGGCGAGAGCCTGCCGGGGACCGACGGCGAAATCAAGATGAGCAAGAGCCTCGGCAACCATATCCCGCTGATGGCCGAACCGTGGGATATGTACGGCAAGGTGATGAGCATTCCCGACAAGGCGATGCCGATCTACTACAAGCTCATTCTGGGCTACACGCCGTCGCAGCTTCAGGAACTGGAAGACGGGCTGGCTTCGGGCCGGCTGCATCCCAACGAGGTCAAGATGCAGCTCGCCCGCGAGATCGTCGCCATTTTCCACAGCCGGGAAGATGCCGAGGCCGCGCAGCGCCGCTGGGACGAGGTGTTCCGCGGCGGCTCCGGCATTCCGGAGGATATTCCCGAAGCGCCGCTTGCCGCCGAGGAGCGCGTCGTCGATATTCTGCGTCGCCTGAACATGGTTTCCAGCGGGGCCGAAGCCAAGCGGCTGATCCAGCAGAAAGGCGTGCGCCTGAACGAGCAGCCCGTCAGCGACATCATGGCGACCATCACCCCCGAGGCGCTGCCCGCGGTTTTGCAGGTGGGCAAGCGCAAGTTCGTGCGCCTCGTGCCGCAGCGGTGAACCTCACCCCCTAACCCCTGCGCGGTCTCGCTACGCTTCGACTTTGGTCGGCTGCGCCGACCCGCTTCGTCCAAATCGTGTCCGATTTAGAGAGGGGGAACTGGAACAAGGATACCTGTAGGGGCGACGCGGCGCGTCGCCCGCTGCGGGCTGAAGCCCCCAGCGAGCAACAACAAGCCCATTGAAGGGGCTGTGTGGATGGGTTGGTGGTA
>QGUU01000057.1 GCA_003242525.1 Pseudomonadota bacterium
ATCGCCAAATGGTGCATCACGTCCCAGGGCAGTATGTAGGTGTAGGCCTTGGCCGCGCCTCCGGGCGTTTCGATATCGAACTCCGCAACGCGCTGCACCAGGGTTTCCTGGCGCTGGCGATAGGCAATCAGGTCCGCAACCGAAACCTGCTTCAGACCATGCTCCTCGGCGAAGGCCGCGACCTCCGGGCCGCGCTTGACCGTGCCATCGTCATTGACCAGTTCGCAAATGACCCCGACCGGCGGCAGGCCGGCCAGCTTGCACAGGTCGACCGCCGCCTCGGTATGGCCGGACCGCATGAGAACGCCACCCTCCCGGGCGATCAGCGGGAAGATATGGCCGGGCCGGACGAAGTCGCTCGCGCCGACATTGCCGTTAGCGAGATTGCGCACTGTCAGCGTCCGGTCCTCGGCCGAAATGCCAGTGGTGGTGCCGTGCTTGAAATCCACGGATACGGTGAAGGCCGTAGTGTGTGCCGAATCATTTTCCGCCACCATCGGCGCAAGGTTCAGCCGCTTCGCATCTTCCCTGGTCATGGGTGTGCAAACGATGCCGGAAGTATGGCGCACGATGAAGGCCATCTTTTCCGGCGTACAGTGCACCGCCGCCACGATGAGGTCGCCCTCGTTCTCACGCCCGTCATCATCCGTCACGACGACGATTTCTCCGCGCTCGAAGGCGCGGATGGCTTCAACGATCTTCTTCTGGTCGTAAGACATGGTATTGCTCGCAGGCAGGAGGGACGGCGCAGAGCCAGATGAAACAAGTGGTGACGACAACGCGCGGCGCGTCGCCTGTCACCTTCCCGTCTGGCCCCGGTGCCGCAGATAGTGGTCGGCGATGGCACAGGCAACCATGGCCTCGCCGATCGGAACGGCGCGAATGCCGACGCAGGGATCGTGGCGGCCCTTTGTCCTCACATCGACGTCGTTGCCATCCTTGTCGATGGAGCGGCGCGGGGTGAGAATGGATGAGGTGGGCTTGACCGCGAAGCGTGCCACCACGGGCTGCCCGGTCGAAATCCCGCCCAGGATGCCGCCGGCATGGTTGGAAAGGAAGACCGGTCTGCCGTCATTGCCCATCCGCATCTCGTCGGCATTCTCTTCGCCGGTAATTGCTGCGGCCCTGAACCCTTCTCCGATCTCGACCCCCTTGACCGCGTTGATGGACATCAGCCCCGCTGCAATGTCTTGATCGAGCTTGCCGTAGATCGGGGCGCCGAGACCAGCCGGCACGCCCTCCGCGACGATCTCGATAACCGCGCCGACGGACGAGCCTGCCTTGCGGATCGCGTCGAGATACTCGGCAAAGACCGGAACCGACGCCGGGTCAGGTGTAAAGAACGGATTTTCCGGGTCATGGATGAAATCCCAGTTCCAGTTCGCGCGATCTATCGTCTTCTCACCCATGGATATCAGCGCGCCGCGCACCACAAGGCCCGGTACGACCTTTCGCGCGAGCGCGCCGGCCGCCACCCGTGCGGCAGTCTCCCGCGCCGAGGAGCGGCCTCCCCCGCGATAGTCGCGCAGGCCGTATTTCACGTCATAGGTGTAGTCGGCATGGCCCGGCCGATATTGGCGAGCGATCTCGCCATAATCCTTCGAGCGCTGGTCGACGTTCTCGATCAGCATCGACACGGGGGTCCCAGTGGTGACAAGCGTTTCGCCGTCCTCATCCGGCAGCACGCCGGACAGGATGCGAACCTCGTCCGGCTCGCGCCGCTGCGTGACGAAGCGGGATTGCCCGGGCCGCCGGCGGTCGAGTTCCGCCTGTATTTCGGCGCGCGTGAACCGGATGCCGGGCGGACATCCGTCAACCACGCAGCCCAATGCCGGGCCGTGGCTCTCGCCCCAGGTGGTGACGCGGAACAGATGACCGAACGTGTTGTGGGACATGCCAGACCAGTCCTGCAAAGCCTGAAAGCAGGCTCAGGCGCCTTCTATTGGCCTTTTCGGCACCGGTCAAATTGTCTGACGCCGGGAATCCGCAAGTGATACCGGCTGATTTAGTTTTGACATATTAGGTTGCTTCTGTTCTCTGACTTCTGTCACAAAAACAGCTGCCGCAGTGGGGAGCGGCGCACGATAAAAAGAGGACGTTCAATGCGTATCCGTTACAGGCGTATCCTGTCTGGCGTGGCAGCCACGTTGCTTGCCGTCGGAATGGCCTTTGCCGGCCAGACCGAAGGTCTCATCAAGAAAATAGACAAGGAATCAATGACGCTCACACTGGATGACGGCAAGTCCTACAAGCTGAATGCCGAAATGGACGTGGACTCGCTAAAGCCGGGCATGGTTGTCGTCATTGCCTATGACGTGACCGACGGGCAGAACATAATCACCGACATGGAGCTTCCGGAATAGGGTTCCTGGCGGCCGGCCGTACAGGCCAGCATGGGCATGCCTTGCCCTAGAGCCATTCCAATTCCTTGCCTTCCCACCGCAGAACCCTGTCCTGAGGCGTGCCAGCGCGTGCCGCCTCGGCTTTAGGCAGCCCTGCAACCATTCTGAACAGGGTACGAATGACGCCTCCGTGCGTGACACATATGGTGGGTTGCTCGAGTTCTTCGAAGAAGGGCCGCACGCGCTCCAACAGCATCTCGTAGCTTTCGGCATCCTTGCCGGGCGGCACGAAATCCCATTTGTCGGGACCTCGTCCCCGCGTCGAGCCAGGATTTTGCGCTTCGAGTTCGGCGAAGGTGAAGCCCTGCCAGTCGCCGAAACTCATCTCCATCAGCCGCGGATCGGTACGATAATCGGCGGGATCCAGCTTCATCGCGGCGCGGATCAACTCCATCGTGGAGCGGGCGCGCTGCATCGGGCTGGCGACGAAATCGAATTCCTCCGGGTTGCGTATCAACTGCGCAAGGCGCAGACCGTTGGCAGTAGCCTGGCGGCGTCCCTCGTCATTGAGCGGCACGTCTGCCTGCCCCTGAAGGCGGTATTCGACATTCCACGCAGTCTCGCCGTGGCGCACAATATAGACGAGCGGGGACATGCCGCCATCTGCCTTCTTCGGAGGATGAACGTTCAGTCCTTGACGACGGATATGTCGGGCGCGTCCACAGCCTTCATGCCGACAACATGATAGCCGGAATCGACGTGGTGCACCTCGCCGGTCACGCCCCGGGACAGGTCCGATAGGAGATACAGCCCGGAATCGCCGACTTCCTCGGGCGAGACCGTACGCTTCAGCGGAGCGTTGTATTCGTTCCACTTCAATATGTAGCGGAAATCGCCGATGCCGGAAGCGGCAAGCGTCTTGATCGGCCCGGCCGATATCGCGTTGACACGAATGCCCTTGGCCCCGAGGTCCACCGCGAGATAGCGCACGCTGGCTTCCAGCGCAGCCTTGGCAACCCCCATCACATTGTAGTGGGGCATCACCTTTTCCGCACCGTAATATGTCAGCGTCAGCAGTGAACCGCCATTATTCATCAGCGGTTCGGCCCTCCTGGCGATATCGGTGAAGGAATAGACGGAAATCTCCATGGTGCGCAGGAAATTGTCGCGCGTCGTCTGGATGTAGCGGCCGTCCAGTTCTTCCTTGTCCGAGAATGCGATCGCGTGAACCAGGAAATCGAGGGTGCCGAACTTGTTCGCCACATTGTCGAAAACCACGTCCAGGCTCGCAGGGTCAGTGACGTCGCAATGGCCGGCCACATAGGCGCCCAGTTCCACCGCGAGCGGCTCCACCCGCTTCCTGAACGCCTCCCCCTGATAGGTCAGCGCAATCTCCGCGCCCTGGTCAACGCAAGCCTTGGCAATGCCATAGGCGATGGAGCGATTGTTGGCCACGCCGAGAATGAGGCCGCGCTTGCCGGCCATAAGGCCCTGTCCACCCGCCATGTCGACGCTCTCCAGAAGTCTCGAGTTCCGCCGTGCCTATCGCACAGGCACACCGCGCCTTCAAGCTTCAAACGGTTAAACCGGCATGACGACAGAAAACCGAAGCGCGGGACAAAGCCTCAATTCCTGCTGCGCAGCAGGGCTTCCAGTTCCTTGTCGCCCTGTTCGGGCAGCATCACGCGTATATGTGCATACAGATCGCCATGGCCGCCCGCCTTCAGCGGCAGACCGCGGCCCTTCACGCGCAGCACCTTGTCGGAGCTGGACCAGGCCGGCACGTTGAGCGCGATCCTGCCTGTTGGCGTCTCGAGCGGCACCTTGGCGCCAAGTACGGCATCCTTCAACGGCACCGGCAGATCGACATGCAGATCCCGGCCTTCCAGGCTGTAGCGTGGATGACGGCGGAACCGGATCTTCACAAGAGCGTCGCCCGCCTGCCCGCCGAAGGGGGAGGATTCGCCCTGCCCCTTCAAGCGGATCGTCTGGCCATCCTCGACATAGTTCGGCAATTTGACCGCCAGCTTGCGGCCGTCCGGGAAGTGCGCCATCACCTTCGCAGCGGTTGCGACCTCCTCAATCGTCACGTCCAGCGTGACATTGACATCCGCACCGCCGGGCGCCTGCCGCCGCTGCCCCGTACCATGCTGTGAAAAGGCCTCGCCGAATATCTGGCTGAAAATGTCGCCGGCGCCACCGCCGAACGGGTCGCCGGGCCCGCTGGTGCGGAACTCGAAACGCGTGCCGCCCGGACCGGCCTGCCGGCGCCGGAAGGCCGCGAAAGGATCACCGCCCGCGGCAGCGTCAAAGCCCTGGAAGCGTGGCTTTCCTTCGGCGTCGATCTCGCCACGATCGAAGGCCGCCCGGGTCTTCTCGTCACCGAGTATCTCATAGGCCTGGCTGGCCGCTGCAAAACGGTCCTTGGCCTTGGGATCATTCGGATTCTGGTCCGGATGATACTTCTTGGCCAGCTTCCGATAGGCCGATTTTATGTCCTTGGCCGAGGCGTTCCTGGCAACGCCCAGCACCTCATAGGGGTCGCGCATATGGTATTGCCTGCGAAGAGATTGTAGGTCGCCTCCTATATGCGTCTGAATAGGAAGAAATTCCAGTGCCGCGGACTGGCGGGCAGGTCAGAGCAATGTGAAACTCTCGATCAGCCAAAGGTTCGGGGCGACCATGCATGTCTCCCCCTTGAACAGGGAAACACCGTCGAAAGTCTCGCGCGAGCCGGTGAATGCACGACACAGTTTGCCTTCCCGCCTCGTTTCGGAAAGATCGGTTATGCTGCCCCGGGCGCCGGTTTGGGTGTTCGCCCATGCAAGCGGCTTTCCGGCCTGTTCCTCCATATCCACGGCGGAAACTGCATTGCGGATCGTCACCTGATCCGCCGTGATGCCGGAGCCGCTGCCGGTAGACGCCTCGGGTATGCCTGAGGTGATGAGAGAGCGATCCACTTCGGCTTTTTCAAGGCTGAAGCCTCCCACGCCACAACCGCCCAGCACAAGGGTGGCGACAAGGATTCCGGCCCGGGTACAGGACGAAGCGAAAAAAGACGGTGGCCGGTTGCGGAAACCTTGCAGGACGGGCAACAACCGGCAACTCTCCCTAGCCAGTAATGGAATTGGAAAAACTATGAGCGAAACCGGGTTAACAAGTGATGACTTCACCCAGGCGGCGGAGCCTTTCCAGCTGTTCGCTCAATGGCTGGAGGAAGCCGGCAAGAGCGAGCCCAACGATCCAAACGCGGTCGCGCTGGCGACGGTGGACGCCGACGGCCTGCCGAATGTTCGCATGGTCCTGCTCAAGGGTTTCGACGATCGAGGTTTCGTCTTCTACACAAATTTCGAGAGCGCCAAGGGCCGCGAGATTCTCGGCGCGATGAAGGCGGCCATGTGCTTCCACTGGAAGTCGCTACGCCGCCAGGTGCGCGTCCGCGGCCCGGTCGAGGTCGTCAGCGACGAGGAGGCGGACGCCTATTACGCAAGCAGGCCAAGAGGAAGCCGCATCGGCGCCTGGGCGTCCAAACAATCGCGCCCCCTGGAAAGCCGGTTTGCGCTGGAAAGGGCGGTGGCGGAATATACGGCACGCTATGCGGTGGGCAGTATTCCACGCCCTTCTTACTGGTCGGGCTTTCGCATATTGCCGCAGTCGATCGAATTCTGGCACGATCGACCGTTCCGCTTGCACGACCGCGTCATGTTCAGCCGAGCCGCAAACGGGGGATGGGAGAAAACAAGGCTCTACCCCTAAGGCTTGGGCTATCCCGCCATTTGGAACGACCCCGGGCGACGGATCAGCCGGCCTTCCTGCGGTTCATGAAGGCCATGAACGCGGCGCGTGCTTCGTTGGATTTCAGACGCTGGCGGAACAGTTCGCTTTCCTGCTGGATACGGTCAAGCAGGGGTTCTCGCGGGCCGCGTATCAGGTCTCGCGTAACCCTAAGCGCCTCCGGGGGCTTCTGCGCCACGGCGTCGGCAGCGGCAAGTACCGTGGCTTCCAGCTCCCCTTCCTCGACCACGGCATGGATCAGCCCCGCCGCCATGGCCTGCTCGGCAGAAAAGCCTTCGCCCAGCGCCAGGAGCGAAAAGGCTTTCTGACGCCCGAGGACAAGCGGCGCGAGGAGGCTTGAACCCGCTTCAGGAACAAGGCCAAGATCAACAAAGGGCGTGCGAAACACGGTGCGCGGCGTCGCGAAGGTCAGATCGCAGTGCAGGTTCAGCGTCGTGCCGATGCCAACGGCAATTCCATCCACGCCGGACAGAACCGGCTTTTCCGCCTTAGCGAGGGCCATCAGGAAATCCCAGACCTCACCGCCGCCCTCGCCGCCCGTAGCCACTGCCAGGAAATCGCCAAGATCGTTACCGGCGGAGAACGCGCCGGGCACACCGAAAAAGACATGCACACGCACCTGATCGTCGGCGTCGCCGGCGGCAAGCGCTGCGGCCATCCTGGCGTACATCTCCCGTGTCAGGGCATTTTTCTTTTCCGGCCGGTTCATCCGAAGGACCTGGGCAGCGCCGTGGCGCTCGATGATGATGTGATCGGTCATTCCTACCCTCTCAGGAAACGAGCAGCGCCCCGGCGGCTTCGCCGAGGCTTGCCGCGCCGCCCAGTACGCGCTCCCTCAGCGCCGCAACGTCGCAAAGCAGGTTTTCTGCATAAAAACGGCAGAGCGCGACGCGATCCTGCCCCCTGTCGGCCAGGGCACCCCTTGCGAGATAGGCACCGCCTGCGGCCAGCGACATCATTCTCAGGTAAGGCGTGGCTCCGGCCAACGCCGCGTCCGTCTCGCCGGCCGACAGCCTGTCCTGGATGAACCGGGTTGCTTCGGAAAGATCCTCCAAGGCCCGGTCGAGCAGGTCGGCGGTAGTTCCAAAGCCTGAAAGGTTGGATGTGCGGACCGAGCCTGCAATCGCAACCAGTTCATCGATATAGGTGTGAACGTGCTCGCCCTCTTCCAGCGGCAGCTTGCGCATGACGAGATCGATTGCCTGGATTCCATTGGTGCCCTCATAGATCGGGGCAATGCGCGCGTCGCGCAGCAGCGCAGCGGCACCAGTCTCCTCGATATATCCCATGCCGCCATGCACCTGCACGCCAAGGGACGCGGCCTCGACGCCGATATCGGTGGAGAACGCCTTGGCCAAGGGTGTTAGCAGGCTCGCGCGATTCTGCCAGCGCAGCGCCTCCTCTCCCCGGGAAAGGCGCGCCATGTCGAGCGCGTGGGCGCAGCAATAGCAGATCGCGCGGGAAGCTTGCGTCAGCGCTTTCATGGTCAGAAGGTTTCTCTGCACGTCGGGATGATAGACGATTGGCGCCATGCCCTCGCCGGTATAGTCCTGCGCCCTGCCCTGCCGGCGCTCCTTCGCGTAGGCAAGCGCCTTCTGGAACGCCGCCTCGGCAACCGCGACGCCCTGTATGCCCACAGCGAGCCGGGCATTGTTCATCATGGTGAACATGCAGGCGAGCCCCTTGTTTTCCTCGCCCACCAGCCAGCCCACCGCACCCGGCTCCTGCCCCTGGTAACCATCTCCATAGATCAATGTGCAGGTCGGCGATCCATGGATGCCGAGCTTGTGCTCGATCGAGGCGCAGAATACGTCGTTACGCGGCCCGAGCGAGCCGTCGCCGTTGACCAGGAATTTCGGCACCAGGAACAGCGAAATGCCACGTGTGCCGGCGGGCGCGCCAGCCAGCCGCGCCAAAACCAGGTGCACGATGTTGTCGGTGAAATCGTGCTCGCCATAGGTGATGAAGATCTTCTGGCCGAATATGCGATAGGTGCCATCGCCGGCGGGCTCGGCCCGGGTGCGCAGCGCGCCGAGGTCGGAACCGGCCTGCGGCTCCGTCAGGTTCATCGTCCCCATCCATTCGCCGGACACCAGCTTTTCCAGGTAGGTCGCCTTGAGCTCCGGCGAGGCATGTTTGTGCAGCGCCTCGACCGCACTCATGGTGAGCATGGGTCCAAGGCCGAAGGCTATCGAAGCCGAGTTCCACATCTCCATCGCCGCAACCGAAAGCATCGAGGGCAGGCCCTGCCCGCCAAACTCTTCCGGCCCCGACAGCGCGTTCCAGCCGCCCTCAACCCAGCGCCGGTAAAGGTCACGCCAGCCCGGAGGCGTCGTGACCTCCCCCTCGTTCAGCACCGCGCCGACCTCGTCGCCCACCTTGCGCAGCGGCGCCATCTCCTCGGTGGCAAAACGGCCGGCTTCGGAGAGGATCGCATCGGCCAGGTCCTCAGAGAGATCCCCGAAAGCTCCTCTGTCGATTGCCGGCTTCAAACCCGCAATATGCTTGAGCGTGAAGGCGATGTCTTCGACCGGTGCGCGATACATCGTCGTATCCCTTCCCCGGGCCGGGCGGCCCGATTGATGGTTGCCTTCGGTCTATAGAAAGCCGGTCATGCAAAGACAATCTGGCGGCTACCGGAAGGCATTGGCTTGAAGTTCAGGATCACCATGACATAGGCTGACGCAATCCGCACGCCGTTCCGGAGGAAGGCCGATGCGTATGCCCGCGGTCTTTGCCGCCCTGCCCGTCCTCGCTGCCTTCGAAATGGGCGCGGCGCCACCAGCCCATGCAGCGACGGCCGATATTGCCGGTTGCTCCCTTACAGCGATCTCCAGCGACCGCGACCCGAACGGCCTCAACATACGCGCCGGCCCAAGCGCGGACAGTGAGGTGATCGGGCGGATTCCGCCGCCACGCGAGATCGGGGGAGAGGAATTCGCCGGAGAGGTCTCCATAACCGGCTCCAGGGACGGATGGTTTCGCATCGACGATGCCTGGATGCCCGATTACATCTGGGACGATTACAAGGATGTCTTCGATGGCGTAGGCTGGGTGTCCGGCCGCCATCTCTATGCCTGGCTGGAAGCGCTGGAACTGCGCAGCGGGCCCTCCCTCAGCGCGTCCATCGTTGCCGATTTCACCAAGCCAAATCCGACGGGTAAACCGGACGAAACGGTTGATCTTCGCATCCGGGGCTTCCACGCCTGCCTCGGCAATTGGGTTGAGGTTGATGTCATCTGGTCCGGCGCGGTGCTGCGCGGCTGGACATATGGGACCTGCCCCAGCCAGGTAACGACCTGCGGCGGCGGCCACATACCCAATCCGGAATAGGCAGCTTGCGGGAAGCTTTCATTAATCATACATGGGCAGACTTCATCCCTGTCCCGCAGCAGGATCGACCATTTTTGTGCCGATGCTTCGCCGCCTCATCCTTCTGGCCGTTCTAGCCCTCCTGCAAGGATCCGTCATTGCGGCCGCGTCCGATTTTTCCGCGCCATGGAACAGGCCCGACCGGGCGCTGGTGATCGACGCCTACGAATACAATTCCATAGACTGGAGCGAACTGGCTTCCGACAAGCGTATCGTCGGCTTCATCAACAAGGCTTCCGATGGGCTGGCACCGCCCTATTCCTGCTCAGGCGACGAGACGGAGGTGCGGCTGTGTAAGGCGCTCTGGAAACGCCATGCCGTCGCGCGCGAACTCTTCCAGACACGCAAGGCCATCGCCAAGGCACTGGGGTTGAAATGGG
>QGUU01000511.1 GCA_003242525.1 Pseudomonadota bacterium
TTCAATCTTAAAGGGCGGTGTCGCCTGCAAGTCGCAGCCGCCGTTCTGCTTTCGCGAGATGCCGGTCAGTCGCGAACCGCCAGTGCGTCGGGTGCGCCATGAGACCATGCAGCCTGCAGGAGCGCATCGAGACTGTCGCCGCCGCGCGGATAGAGGTTGACGGTGTACCAGTACCGGCCGTCAAGCACGGAGCGCTCGATCTCGACCTTGCCGACTTCGGCCAGGCTTGCAGCGATTCGCCGGGCTTCCGCTGCATCCTCGAAGGTCCCGGCCGCGACATATCGAGCGGCGGGATTGGCTTCCGGGTTGCTCTGCTTCCAGGAGCGCACAATGTCGGTTGCCGACAGTCGCCGCTCCAATGCGGCAAAGGCTTCGTTCGCCCCGGCCATCCGCTCTTCCGCATAGGAGAGCGAGGCGATCTCGAATGGTATCTCCGTCGGTATCAGCAACTCGTTGCCAGGCCGCTGCGGAACGATCGGGCCGAGATCGGGCAAGTGCGGCCCGTTCGCTGCCACGGCGGTGACACCGGCGGCCGGCGCAATGGCCGTGCCGAAGGGCGAACTGCCCGGCTGGCCCGGAAGGGCCGAGGCGGCGAGGCCGGCGCTTGGTGTCGGGCCGTTCATGGCTATCATCACGCCGGACGGCAATCCGTCCGAGGGATCTGGCGCCTGGTTGCCGGGCTTGTACGAGGCCATCAGATAGGGTTGGTCATTGCCCTCCAACGGCGCCCTTCCGAGGTAGTCGACCTTGACCTTCGCGGTCCCGTCTTTCGCATAGCCCAGCATCTGGGCCGCACGCTGCGAAAGGTCGATCAAACGGTTGTCATGGAACGGGCCGCGGTCATTCACCCTCACGATGACCGAGGAACCGTTGGACAGGTTGGTGACGCGGGCGTAGCTAGGTAGCGGCAATGTCGGGTGCGCCGCGGTCAGATCGGCAACGTTGTAGACCTCGCCATTGGCCGTAAGACGGCCGTGGAAGGCATGGCCGTACCAGGAGGCGGTGCCCACCTTTGAATATTGCTTGTATTCCTTGGGATGGTACCATTTGCCGCGAACCTTGTAGGGCTTGCCGATCTGATTGCGGCCCACCAGGCGCGGGGCGTGAGCATAGGGGCTCGCCTTGACCCCATATTCCTTTTCGGAAAAATACTCTTTTGAGCGCGGCTTCTGCACCTTGGCCTTGGGCTCGGGCGTGCCGCATCCGGCAAGCAGGGCCGTCGTGGCATAAAGCACTGCCAGGACGGCAGCGCGACGAAAACACAGGCGCGCCATGCTCTGCATCTACTACTGTCCCCCTGAAACGCTGCGACAGTGCTGTTTAAAACCTTGTGGCGCCGAATGAAGGACGAGCACCTTCAGTCTTCTGCACCGGAATAGCTTAGCAGCCTGTTAATCGATTGTGGCGGGAAGCGGGCAGAATCGAGCCAACCCTGCGGCACGTCCATGTTCGACGATCTCTGCCAGGATGGCGGTTCTCAAATCTGGATCGACAGTAGCCTTCAGCGGTGTTTTGATGGCTGCGGGTTTACAGGGAGGGGGAAATGTCAGCCCAAACTGCCGCCCTGTTGGCGCGGGCGCTGGTGGCTCAACGCATGTTCAATCGCGAGCTACTTCACCGCCTCGTCGCCGAGGGCAGCCTCCGGCAAGAGAGCGCAGTCGCCATCGCGGCGAAGACCGCTGAACTGGTCCGGGACATGCCCTCAGATCCGGCGACCGACCAATTCGCGGAAGTCCTGGCGCGCGGCTTTGAAGAGATTGCTGCGGCGCTTGCCGGCCTGCCGCCCATTCGTAACAGCTCCTGATTTGCATGCGCCGCAGAGCGCCTTGCGATCTGTTCGAGGGCGAACAGCAAGGGGCCGCGACGGTTTTGACTGGGATCATCCTTGCTGCCACGTGGCCGATTGTGGCCAGAGCGGGAACTGGCTAGGAGATCAACTGTCCGGCGGCAGCCCGTTAACCCAACCTTTCGCCGGTCACCCCCTGCCCGGTCGCATCGCGCGGCCGGGCTTCTTTTTGAATGGTCATGGGCTCCGGCAAGACATTTGCCTATCGGCCAGAAAACCTCTTTCGCCTGTTTTCCTGCCGGGGCCTGAGCCACGAAGCCCTCCGCGGCCGAGAAGCGACTCGGATACTGGGCATGGCGTTCCGCTGGCGGAGGATCTTGGCATCTACCCGAATGGGGCCGTTCAGGTCCCTGGTATTGGGGTTTCCCTGAATCTCTGCGGCAATGTCATGCCAGGAAAAGCAGGCCGGCGCTTCCGAACAAGTTGACGCTGTGTAGCAGGCAGCTATAAGCGCAAGTCGAAACCGAATAGTTGGAAATTGTGTGGCCAGCGACCTTGTCGTGAACCTTCATGGGGTCAGTTGCGCAATAAAATCAACTAGTTGGAGGGATGGCCGAGCGGTTTAAGGCACCGGTCTTGAAAACCGGCGTGGCAGCGATGTCACCGTGGGTTCGAATCCCACTCCCTCCGCCACTTTGGTATAAAACCGGGAACGCCGATTCCCGCCGATTTCCCTCTTTTG
>QGUU01000512.1 GCA_003242525.1 Pseudomonadota bacterium
CGCTCTCCACACGAAAGCCCGCATCCCCGCCCCCTACTTCGCGGACCCCCGGGCCGAGAGACCCCGCCCGGCCCTCGGGGGGGGGCGGACGGGGGGGCCCCGGGGCCCGCGGCGCAAGCGCCGGGCTGCTACGGGATCTGCGGAACCCGCCGATGAGCAGACCCTCAAGCCGATTCCGCCGCTGCGTACCGAAGGCATCATTCCCTCGGCCTTTGCTCCTGCGGAGCGCAGGGCCCCCGACACCTCGATCCTGGCCAAATTGCCGGTGCCGCTGCTGATCCATGCCGGCGATACGCTCCACTACGCCAATGGCGAGTTCCTGGACGTGACCGGCTACGAGACGTTGGAGGCGCTTGTCGAGGCCGGCGGTCTGGATGCGCTCTTTGCCGACCCCTATCAGGATGACAGCGCCAGTGACCGGGCCGACCGGGTCCTGCTCTTGCGAACGGCGGATGGCCGCGAACTGCCGGTCCAGGCGCTGTTGCGCTCGGTTCCATGGCGCGGTGGCAAGGCGCTCATGCTTGTTCTGCGCCGTTCGGATGTTCAGGATGAGCAGGGGGCAACGCCGACGGCCAGGCCTGTCGCCGGAGAGCCTGTCCAGCCGGACGTCGCGGAGCTCAAGGCGCGCATCGCTGAGATGCGTACCATTATCGATACGGCAACGGACGGCGTGGTGCTGATCGGCCCTGACGGAACGATTCGCTCGATCAGCCGCCCCGCCGAGGCGCTGTTCGGCTTTGAGAGCGACGAGGTCGCGGGAAAGCCCTTTACTTCCCTCTTCGCCATTGAAAGTCAGCGCGCGGCGGGCGATTACCTGGCGAGCCTTTCGGAGCCGGGCGTGGCCAGCGTGCTTAATGACGGGCGCGAGGTGATCGGTCGGGAGGCGCAGGGCCGCTTTATACCGCTGTTCATGACGGTGGGGCGGCTGCCGGGCGACAGCGGTTACTGCGCGGTCGTGCGCGACATCACCCAGTGGAAGCGGGCCGAGGAGGATCTTACCCAGGCCCGGGCGCTGGCAGAACGGGCCTCATCGCAGAAAACCGAGTTCCTGGCCCGTATCAGTCATGAGATACGCACGCCGCTCAACGCCATCATCGGCTTTTCGGAGCTGATGATGGACGAGAAGTTCGGGCCGATCTCGAATGATCGCTATCGCGACTATCTGCGTGACATCAACCGCTCCGGAAACCATGTGCTCGATCTGGTCAATGACCTGCTCGACATTTCCAAGATCGAAGCCGGACAGCAGGAGATGGAATACGAGGCCGTGTCGCTTAACGACACGCTGGCCGAGACAGTGGCGATGATGCAGCCTCAGGCCAATCGCGAAAGGGTGATCATCCGCTCCAGCCTGGCGTCGCGCCTGCCCGACGTGGTGGCGGACCTCCGTTCCGTCCGTCAGATAGCACTCAACATTCTCTCCAATGCCATAAGATACACTCAGGCCGGCGGGCAGGTGATCGTCTCCACCGCCTATGAGCCTTCGGGCGATGTGGTGATGCGCGTCCGCGATACCGGCGTCGGCATGACCCAGGCCGAAATCGAGCAGGCGCTCAAACCGTTCAAGCAGCTCAACGCGCTGCGCCGCGGCCGTGGTGATGGCACCGGGCTTGGCCTGCCACTGACCAAGGCGATGGTCGAGGCCAACCGCGCCCATTTTTCCATTCATTCGACACCAGGGGAAGGAACGCTGGTCGAGGTATCCTTCCCGTCCACGCGTGTGCTGGCTGGCTAGAACCGCAAGGCCTACGGATCATGTCTTCATGCACCGGTGAAAGGCCGGGCCCGCAAGCCTTGCAGGCGGCAAAAGGAAGGGCGCCTCGAGAGGCGCCCTGAAAAGAGCAATCTGTCACAGCGGGCTTGAGAGAACAAGGTCTGGAAGGAACGGAGGGGCCGGACCTTCGCACTCAAGTTGCGAACAACTATTCCGGTCGGCGCTTAACAAAACCTTACCGAAAAGCCGATGACTTTACGAAAGTGTATCAGGTGTGAAATCGAGGTAAATTCTGCTGAAACTGTTTGTTAACCATGCGCCAGCTCTCGAGCGGTAGATCGACGCGACCGGAACCCGGAACATGCGGGTCCGCTTCCACCCGTCCCATTGCGGCCCGTGCGCGAGTTCCAGGTCATTTCGCCAGTTGCGGCAGGTCGCGGAACAGCTCCAGCGCTTCTGGATTGGCCAGGGCTTCCTTGTTCTTGACTGGCCTGCCGTGGACCACGTCGCGCACTGCCAGTTCTGTGATCTTGCCGGACTTGGTGCGTGGAATGTCGGCTACGGCTACGATCCTTGCCGGAACATGGCGCGGGCTTGCGCCCGTACGGATCTTGTCCCTGATCCGCTTCTCGAGATCGGCATCAAGCTCTACGCCCGGCGCGAGCCGGACGAACAGGACAACGCGCACATCGTTGTCGAAATCCTGGCCGATGGCGAGCGCCTCGACGATCTCCGGCATCTGCTCGACCTGATTGTAGATTTCCGCGGTGCCGATGCGTACGCCCCCGGGATTGAGGGTGGCATCGGAGCGT
>QGUU01000513.1 GCA_003242525.1 Pseudomonadota bacterium
GCACGCACGCCCACGATCAAGGCCGCAGCAATCTCTCCCTCTGGGCCGCCGATGCTTTGCCGTATGCTTTGAGCAATTCGGTCGCGCGTCGCTTCAACGCCGTTCCAGAATCTGGTGGCAAGCGGCGCCGCTGTCGCGGTTTCCAGCCTGGGATTGCTGAGAAAGAACCCGCTGGCGCCGATGCCGGCGAAATAGGCGTCAAAGGAAAAGTCGTAGCCACCGGGCCGCACCGGGCCGCCTGGCGGCAGGAGCCGGACATAACCTCTTATGATGGAACCGGCCCTGGTGCCCGGCTCGACCGAACGTGCCGAAAGCCGCACCCGGTCAGGCGGATAGCGCAATTGCGGCCGCTGCGTCGATAAAACGTCGATGGTTAGCCTCACCCGGCCGTTGGACATGCCCTCGATTGAGACAACGCGCCCTGACAGATGGGTCGAAACCTCGGCGCCGAGCGTCTGCCGCTCCATCCTCCATGTTTCGGCCTTTGCGGCCAGGATGCCAAGAACGACCAGCAGCACGGCGCCGCAGGAAAGATGGATCGTCGGTCGACTGCGAGTAGCAAGCACAATGGCGGCCAAAACCAGAGCCGACAGCGAAGGCTGCATCCAATTCGGCTCCGCCGGCAGCAGGAAATAGACGATGACGCCGACTGCCAGAAAGACCGGCACGAGCAGGAAGGCCAGCCCACGGTCGAGTTCGACACCAATCGCCAGCCTGGTTTCCGCCAAGATCTTCCGGACCCAGGCCGTTGCATCACCACGCGCGGCGATACCAAACCGTCGAATTGCAGGATGCCCTGGCCTGTGTCGGTTCGGGGAGACAATGGGGACCGATGAATCATGACCCGGAGACCAGCCATTTGCCGCCTCTGCGGGCGACGGCAGGTGAACTTCGCCGCCGGATAGCAGCAAACGTTCACTGACCCTCTGTTCATCCCCTTCCGGCTCCCTCGGCCGGACCCTTTCGCCCATCGGGCTTCACCCCTTGCGCCTCCAAGCTCCTATGTTACATGGACGCGGCGCACGAGAAAGTCCGCCACCCTGCCTCAACACCCGAAACCACCGGGGAATCTCATGTCCGAACAGGTCGTCACCCGATTCGCTCCATCGCCCACCGGCTTCCTTCATATCGGCGGCGCACGCACGGCATTGTTCAATTGGCTTTATGCGCGCCACACGGGTGGCAAGATGCTGCTCAGGATCGAGGATACCGACCGCGAGCGTTCGACGGAAGCTGCGACGGCCGCCATTATCGACGGGCTGACCTGGCTGGGCCTGACCTGGGACGGCGAGGCCATCTCTCAGTTCCAGCGCGCCGCGCGTCACCGCGAAGTGGCAGAGGAACTGGTCCGACGCGGCAAGGCTTACTATGCCTACGAAACGCCCGAGGAATTGGCCGCCATGCGCGAGCAGGCCCGCGCAGAAGGGCGCCCGCCGCGCTATAACGGCCAATGGCGCGACCGCGATCCGTCGGAAGCCCCCAAGGGAGTGCCGGGCGCGATTCGCATCAAGGCGCCGCGCGAGGGTGAAACCATCGTCCACGATCTCGTGCAAGGCGAGGTTCGCTTTCCAAACAAGGATCTCGACGACCTGATAATACTGCGCTCGGACGGAGTGCCTACCTACATGCACGCCGTTGTGGTCGATGACCATGACATGGGGGTGACCCATATCATCCGGGGGGACGACCACCTCACCAATGCTGCCCGCCAGACCATCATTTACCAGGCGATGGGGTGGGAAGTGCCAAAGATGGCACATATCCCGCTCATACATGGGGCGGATGGTGCAAAGCTGTCCAAGCGCCACGGGGCGCTGGGCGTTGAGGCTTACAGGGCCATGGGCTACCTCCCCGAAGCCCTTCTCAACTACCTGGCCCGGCTTGGCTGGAGCCATGGCGACGATGAAGTCATGTCGATCGAGCAGATGATCGAATGGTTCGACATAACGGACGTCAACAAGGGCGCGGCGCGTTTCGACTTCGCCAAGCTGGAAGCACTCAACGGCATCCACATGCGCAACATGGACGATGCCAGGCTGACCGACATCCTGATCGAAACCTTGCCGCATCTGCCCTATGGCGAGGCATTTGCTGCAAGACTGACGGACAAGGCGAAGGCACAGCTACTCCAGGCGATGCCGGGCCTGAAGGAACGTGCCAAGACTCTCGTGGAATTGGCTGACAACGCTTATTTTATTGTCGCGGACCGTCCTCTTGCACTCGACGAGAAAGCCGCTGCGATTCTCGACGCCGATGCCAGGGCCATTCTGAAGGCCCTTTTGCCCGCCTTGCGGTCCCTGGCGGAATGGAACGTTGCCACGACCGAGGCGGTGGTGCGCGACTATGCCGCCAAAGCCGATCTCAAGCTGGGCAAGGTGGCGCAACCGTTGCGCGCCGCCCTCACCGGCCGCTCCACCTCGCCAGGTGTTTTCGATGTGCTGGCCGTGCTCGGCCGCGAGGAAAGCCTGGCCCGCATTGGGGGTCAAAACGTTTAGGAAATTCCCCGGGGAAAATTGACTTTAAAA
>QGUU01000514.1 GCA_003242525.1 Pseudomonadota bacterium
CCGCAACCCGTTGAGCTTGCCACGCTTTCCGATTCGCGTCCTTGCACAGAAGGCGCGCGACGGCGCCATGATGTTGCATTGCACAATTTGCATTGCTGCCATGCATCAACGGGGCTTTTAAATCGATAAGGGTAAGCCTATCTACGCGGCGTACAAAGACGAAGCGAACGAAACAAGCCGATACGAGTTAATACCATGAACCTGATCCGCAACTACCGCAACTGGCGCCGTTACCGGGCGACGGTTTCGGAACTGAACCGCCTCAGCAACAGGGAACTGAACGATCTCGGCATTAGCCGGAGCGATATTCCTTACGTAGCCCGCAAGGCCTCCTGAAATTTTTAGGATCCACCTTGGATCCTGCTAAAGAGCAGAGACAATGAGACTGATTCGCAACTACCGCAACTGGCTTGCCTACCGCGAGACGGTCAGCGAATTGGGGCGCCTGTCAAATCGCCAACTTCAGGATCTCGGCATCACTCGCGACGAGATCAGGAGCATCGCGAAGCGGGCGATGGCCTAAGAGTTTCCGCCCGGGTCGCCCTCCTCCCAGGCCCTGGCGGATGCGGTCAACCTCCTCCTCCTCCCTGAGGTTGACCACCGAAACGGCGCCCGCCGGACCCCTCCTCCCCCGGCGGGCGTTGTTTCCGAAAGGTTTCGCCTTTCGGCGAAGAAATTTCGTCCAAGCCGATCCTCCTCCCCGGCGACGACGAATAGGTTGGCCTTCTCCTCCTCCCAAAGGCCAACCACCTAAACGACACCCGCCGGACCTCCTCCCCCGGCGGGTGTTGTTGTTTTCGGCATCCGCTAACGGCGAAGCAACGGCGCTGCCGTTGCAAAGGCGGCACCGAGGGACTATTTCGGCGCGATGAGCATTCTCCCCATTCACATTGTTGGCGGCGGGCTGGCGGGTTCGGAAGCTGCCTGGCAGGCGGCGGAAGCCGGCGTACCGGTCATACTGCATGAAATGCGTCCAGTGCGCGGCACCGAGGCGCACAAGACAGAGAGTCTGGCCGAACTGGTCTGCTCCAATTCCTTCCGTTCCGACGACGCGGAAACAAACGCCGTTGGGCTTCTCCATGCCGAGATGCGGCTGGCGAATTCGCTCATCATGGCCAGTGGCGATGCCAACCAGGTACCCGCGGGTGGTGCGCTCGCCGTGGATCGGGAGGGTTTTTCGGCCGCCGTTACAGCAAGGCTGGAGGCGCATCCGCTCATTACGATCGTGCGCGAGGAAATAACCGGGATCCCACCGCGGGAGTGGGGGCAGACGATCGTAGCCACGGGCCCGCTAACGGCGCCGGCACTCGCCGAAGCAATCCGGGCCGAAACGGGCGCCGACGCACTTGCCTTCTTCGATGCCATCGCGCCCATTATTCATTTCGACACGATCGACATGAATGTCTGCTGGTTCCAGTCCCGCTACGACAAGGCCGGCAATCTCAGGGGCGGCTCGGGCGGCACCGGCAAGGATTACATCAACTGCCCGATGAACCGCGACCAGTATCTCGCTTTCGTGCAGGCACTGCTTGAAGGCGCCAAGAGCGAGTTCCGTGAGTGGGAGGGCACGCCCTATTTCGACGGTTGCCTGCCGATAGAGGTCATGGCCGAGCGCGGCGTTGAAACGCTGCGCCACGGCCCGATGAAGCCCATTGGTCTGACCAACGCCCATGACCCGGCCAACAAGCCTTATGCGGTGGTGCAGCTTCGCCAGGACAACGCGCTGGGAACGCTTTACAATATGGTCGGCTTCCAGACCAAGCTGAAACATGGCGAACAGGTGCGCATCTTCCGGACCATCCCGGGGCTGGAGAATGCCGAATTCGCGCGCCTGGGCGGACTGCATCGCAACACTTACATCAACTCTCCGGTCCTGCTCGACTCCTCGCTGCAGTTGAAGTCGCGGCCCGGCCTGCGCTTTGCCGGCCAGATCACTGGCTGCGAAGGCTATGTCGAAAGCGCGGCAGTGGGTTTGCTTGCCGGCCGTTTCGCGGCAGCCGAACGTCTAGGCCGTCCCGTTTCCCTCCCGCCGCTGACCACAGCCTTCGGAGCGCTGCTGAATCACATTACCGGTGGCCACCTGGTCTCCGACGACGAGCCTGGAAAACGCTCCTTCCAGCCCATGAACATCAATTTTGGGCTGTTTCCTCCGCTGGAGGCCGGCACGAAACTCAAGCCGGACGGCTTCGAGGGTCGCTTTCGGGGCAAGGACAAGGCGCTCGCCAAGAAGAAGGCGCTGACGTCGCGCGCGCTGGCAGATTGTCGCCGTTGGCTCGGTCTGCCCGCAGATGCGCAGGCAGCCGAGTAACGTCTCACCAGCCGCGCATTGCCCGGCGAAGCATCAGCCAATGCCTCAGCCAAAGCGGCAAACGCGGCACGCTCTTCAATGCTGCTGCACCTAGCCGTTCGATCCTGCCCAGATAGGCACCCGTCAGCGCGAGAGGCAGGAAGGCTGGACGCAGCGAGGTGGGCAGGCCGGGAGCTTGGGGGGGAAATCCGAAAAAAGTCTCAACGCCAAGGCAAAA
>QGUU01000515.1 GCA_003242525.1 Pseudomonadota bacterium
CCTGCCCTTGCGTCCCGCCCAATCGGACAGGCCGATCATGTCCAGCGTCTCGCGCCCCCGCCGGTCGACAACATCGCGCGGAACGCCGCGGTTTCGCAGCGGGAAGGCCAGGTTCTCGTAAACGGTCATGGTGTCGTAGATGACCGGAAACTGGAAAACCTGTGCGATGTTGCGCTCCTGCGTCGACAGGGCGGTTACGTCCTTGCCATCGAACAGAAGGCTGCCGTGTGAGGGCTTCAGCAGCCCTGAAATGATGTTGAGCAGCGTGGTCTTGCCGCAACCCGACGGGCCGAGCAGCGCGTAGGCGCCGCCGTTCTCGAACGTATGATCGACTTCCTTCAGCGCGAAATCGGACTCCTTCGTCGGATTCGGAAGGTAGGAGTGCCGGATATTCCTGACGTCGATGCGAGCCATTGCCCCCTCCTTACGCCGCCAGGCTGGACGGGGCCGTTACCGCCCGCCCACGCTCGTCGAACACCAAGATGCGGCGCGGATCGATGAATATTTCGATCTCCTCGTCCGGCTGCAGTTCGTGAATGCCATGCGCCAGCATCACCCAGCGCGCATCAGCGAAATCGAGATGCACGAAACTCTCCGAGCCGGTAATCTCGGTAACCGACACCTTGGCGCGCACCGGCACCGCAGCCTCATTCGGCCTTGAAAGAAAAAGATGGTGAGGATGAAAGCCGATGGTGTAGCTCACATCGGCAATGCCTGAGAGGTCGTTCGGCACCGGGAGGTTCACCCCACCATCAAGCAGGAAATTGCTGCCCGATTTTCGCAGCACGATCGTGTTCAGTGGCGGATCGGAGAAGGTTCGCGCGGTCACCAGATCCGCTGGCCTGCGGAAAACCTCGACTGTCGGCCCGAACTGGGTGATACGGCCTTCGCAAAGCGTGGCCGTGTTGCCGCCGAGAAGCAGCGCTTCGTGCGGTTCGGTTGTGGCGTAAACAAAAATCGTGCCGGCTTCGGCGAAAATTTTGGGCAGTTCCTCGCGCAGTTCCTCACGCAGCTTGTAGTCGAGGTTGGCAAGCGGCTCGTCGAGCAGAACCAGGCTGGCATTCTTGACTATTGCGCGGGCGAGCGCCGTCCGCTGCTGCTGTCCACCGGAAAGGTTGAGCGGCATGCGGTCGAGATAGGGGGTCAGCTTCAGGAGTTCCGCCGCCTTGCGGACTTCGCGGTCGACCGTCTTCGCGTCAACGCCGGCCACGCGCAAGGGCGAGGCAATGTTCTCGTAGACGGTCATCGCCGGATAGTTGATGAACTGCTGGTAGACCATGGCGATGTTGCGCCGCTGCACAGGCACGCCGGTGACATCCTTGCCGTCAAACCAGATCGAGCCGGAACTTGGCGCATCGAGGCCTGCCATGAGACGCATCAGGCTGGTCTTTCCTGAAAGGGTTGGCCCAAGCAGAACGTTCAAAGAGCCGTGCGCCAGCGTCAACGACACTTCGGCAATGTGCGTGACCCCGCCAACGACTCTCGAAACGTTCCTCAGTTCCAGCATCGCGCCTCTTCCCTTGCCGCCTACTCTGCAGCCGCTATCTGCCCCTTGTCGATTCCCCGCATGAACGCCTCCAGGGCCTCAACCTCCTCAGCCCCGATGTGCAGTCCGCACTTTGTGCGCCGCCACAATACATCTTCTGCCGTGACAGCCCATTCGTTCTCGACAAGATAGCGAACTTCAGCCTCGTAGAGATCACCCCCGAAACGCTGCCCCAGATCGGCGTAGGATCTGGCAAGACCGAGCAGCGTCTTTGCGCGCGTTCCGTAGAGCCGCACCAGCCGGCGCGCAAACCGGCCCTCGAGAAAGGGATAGGATTTCTTGAGGCTGGCGACTTCCGCGTCGAATCCGGTGGCTGGAAAATCTCCACCCGGCAGCGGCGCCGATGCCGTCCAGGCCGGTCCGCGCCGGCCAAGAAAACGCTCAATCTTGTCGAGCATGGCTTCGGAGAGCCGGCGATAGGTGGTGATCTTTCCGCCAAATGCGTTGATGAGCGGCGCCTCGCCCTTGCTGCCCTCGCCTTTCAACACATAGTCGCGCGTCGCTTCCTGCGCCTTGGACGCACCGTCATCATAAAGCGGCCGCACCGCGGAGTAGGTCCAGACAATGTCTTCTCGCCGCACCGGTTCGATGAAATACTCGCTTGCCGCCGCGCAAAGATAGTCGATCTCGGCGTCGGAAATCTTCACCTCGTGCGGATCACCGTCGAAATCGCGGTCGGTGGTGCCAATGAGCGTGAACTCGTCCTCGTAGGGTATGGCGAAGATGATACGCCCGTCCCTGTTCTGGAAGAAATAGGCGCGAGGATCATCGAACTTCTTGCGCACCACGATGTGGCTGCCCTGCACCAGGCGAACATTGTGAACGTTGTTGCGCCCCAGGACCGTTGCCAGAACATGGTCGACCCAGGGCCCGGCAGCGTTTACGAGAACACGCGCCCTCACCTCTTCGGTTCGACCCCGGCGCCGGTCCTCGATCGTGATCGTCCATCCTTCACCGCCCGGCCGGGCGGCGACGACC
>QGUU01000058.1 GCA_003242525.1 Pseudomonadota bacterium
GATAACGTTCGCCAATCGTGTCGGGATTGGGCAGCGACAGTTTCTTGAACAGGGCCTTGGCCCGCTTCTCCGCCTCTGCGCGAGTCGCCACACCGTGAAGCAGTGCTGCCTCGACCACCTGGTCCATCAGTTTGTGCGCTGGATTGAAAGCCGCCGCCGCGGACTGCGCGACATAGCAGACCTCCCGCCCGCGCACAGCGCGGATGCCGCCGGGCCCGAGCTTGAGGATGTCGCGCCCGTTCAGGATCACCTCGCCGCCGGTAATGCGTACGCCGCCTCGCCCATAGGCCATGGCAGAAAGACCGATGGTCGACTTGCCGGCGCCCGACTCGCCTATGAGGCCGAGCACCTTGCCCGGCTTGAGGCTGAGCGAGACGTCATGAACAAGCGTGATCGTCTTCGGTGGTTCGCCGGGCGGATAGACCCTGGCCTCGATCCGGAGGTTGCGGATGTCGAGCAGCGTCTCCTGCTTTGGCGATTTGTGTGCCGTTGCGACCTTCGCCATTAGCCGCGTCCTCCCTTGAGGCTGGTGGTGCGGTTGAGCACCCAGTCGGCCACGAGGTTCACCGAAATGGCGAGCGCGGCGATCGCGGCGGCAGGAATGAGGGCGGCGGGAATTCCAAAAACGATGCCGTCCTTGTTCTCCTTGACCATGCCGCCCCAATCCGCATCCGGCGGTTGCACGCCGAGTCCGAGGAAGGACAGCGCCGACAGGAAAAGAACCGCGAAGATGAAGCGGACACCGAGCTCTGCAATCAACGGCGAGAGCGCATTGGGCAGGATCTCACGGAAGATGATCCACGCCCTGCCTTCTCCCCGCAGCTTGGCGGCCTCGACAAAGTCCATGACATTGATATCGACCGCCACCGCGCGCGAAAGCCGGTAGACGCGGGTGGAATCCAGGATGCCCATGACCAGGATGAGCGTTATGGTGTTGGCAGGTAGAACCGACAGCACGACCAGGCCGAAAATCAGGGTCGGAATGGACATCAGCAGGTCCACGAAGCGGGACATGATCGTGTCGAACCAGCCGCCCACGACGGCTGCCGCGAAACCGAGGATCGACCCGAGTACGAAGGAAAGGGCCGTGGCCATCACCGCGATGAAAATGGTTATGCGCGCGCCATAGATCATGCGCGAGAGCAGGTCACGGCCAAGATTGTCCGTGCCCAGCAGATGCTTTGCCGACATCGGTTCCCACACGTCGCCCACGATCTCGGCGTTGGAATACGGTGAGATCCAAGGCGCAAAGATTGCGCAGAACAGGAAGGCCGCCGTCAGGATCAGCCCTACCCAGGCGCTGACAGGTATTTGCCTTAACGCCATTCCCTGCTTTTCCCCTCTCTTTGTCGTCGCACCCGCTGCCCTACTTCGGATGCCTCAGTCTTGGATTGGCCAGGATCGACGCAATGTCAGCGACGATGTTCAGCAGTATGTAGACCGCGGCAAAGATCAGGCCCACAGCCTGCACCACCGGCACGTCGCGCTTGGCCACATGATCCACAAGGTACTGCCCCATGCCGGGGTAGACGAAGATTACCTCGATGACGACGACGCCCACGACCAGATAGGCAAGGTTCAGCATCACGACGTTTACCACCGGCGCGATGGCGTTCGGCAACGCATGCTTGCGGATGATGTCGAACGGTTTGAGACCCTTGAGTTCGGCGGTCTCGATATAGGCGGACTGCATGACATTGAGGATGGCTGCCCGCGTCATGCGCATCATGTGGGCCAGAACCACCAGCGTCAATGCGGTTGCCGGAAGCACGACCGCCTGCAGCCTGTCGAGGAAGGGCATGCCGTCATAGACCGTGGAGATTCCGGGAAAGAACTGCCATTTGACCGCGAAGAAATAGATCAACAGATAGCCGATGAAGAACTCCGGAAAGGAAGTGGAGGCAAGCGCAAGGGCGGAGATCAGCTTGTCGATCGGGCCGTTTTGGTAGCGCACGGCCAGCAACCCGAGAAGTATGGCCAGAGGCACCGCAATCGTGGCCGCGCAGGCAGCCAGAAACAGCGTGTTGCCCAGCCGCCCGCCGATCGAGTCGGAAATATCGTGGCCGCTGGTCAGCGCGGTTCCGAGATCGCCGGTCAACACGCCGCCCAGCCAGTGCAGATAACGCAGGTATGCCGGCTCGTTGAGACCGAGTTCGGCCCGCAGATTGGCCAGCGCTTCGGGTGTGGCCGCCTGGCCGAGGATGGATTGCGCAACGTCTCCGGGCAGGATCTGCGTGCCGACGAAGATCAGCACCGAAACTGCGAAGAGCAGCACAAACCCCAGGGCAATGCGCTGGGCGACCAGTTTCAGGATAGGTGAAGACATCAGCTACCTGTCGGGGATTTCCGCGGCGGGAAGGCAAAAAAGGAGCCGTCCCGAGCGGGACGGCTCCTTAGGGGTTCACGTCAGGCCTCGAGCCAGCACATGGCCAGCGCATACCCGTTGCACATTTCCTGGTTGGGGTTGGAAACCCAGCCCTGAACGCCCTTGCCGGTTGCGTCGATATACTGGTTGAAGAAGGGCACGATCAGCCCGCCTTCGTCGCGCATCATCACGCCTATGTCGCGATACATCTGCTTGCGCTTGGCCTCGTCCAGTTCGCCCCGGGCGGCAATGACCATCTTGTCAAATTCCGGCCGCTTCCAGCGTGTGTCGTTCCAGTCGGCGCTGGAGATGTAAGCCGTCGAATACATCTGGTCCTGGGTCGGCCGGCCGCCCCAATAGGAGAGCGAGAAGGGCTGCTTGTTCCAGACTTCCGACCAGTAGCCGTCACCCGGCTCGCGCTTGATCTCGATCTTGATGCCCGCCTTGGCGCAGCTCTGCTGGTAAAGCTGGGCGGCGTCGACCGCACCGGGGAAGGCGACCTCCGAGGTTCTGAGCAGGATCGAGCCGGAGTGGCCGGACTTCTTGTAGTATTCGGCCGCCTTTTCGGGATCGAACTTGCGCTGCTCGATGTCGTCGGAGAACAACGGATAGGCCCTGTTGACGGGCATGTCGTTGCCGACCTCGCCATAGCCGCGCAGGATCTTGTCCAGCATCTCCTCCCGGTCCATGGCCAGCTTCAGCGCCATTCTGAGGTCGTTGTTGTCGAAGGGCGCAGTGTCGCAGAACATGTTGAACGGATAGAAGCCGCGACCGGATGCTGCCTGGATGGTGACGCCAGGGGCCCGCTTGAGGAGGTCCACGATCTTCGGCTCGACGCGGTTGATCATGTGGACCTGCCCGCCCTGCAGCGCAGACATGCGCGCCGTGGGATCGTTGATGACCACGATCTCGATCTGGTCGGCGTGCCCCAGCTTGTCGCCCTGCCAGTAGTTGGCGAACTTCTCGCCGCCATAGCGAACGCCCGGCTCGTTGACCGTCACCTTGTACGGGCCGGCCGAGATACCTGCATTCGGGTCGTCCTTGCCGCCATTCGGCTGAATGACGAGATGGTAGTCGGCCATCAGGTACGGGAAGTCGGCGTTGGGGTCCTTGAGCGTGATGATGACCTCGCTGCCATCCACCTTCATGGTGTCGATGCCCTGCAGGATGCCGAGCGCAGCGGACTTCGAGTTCGCGTCGGCATGACGCTCGATCGTCGCCATCACGTCGTCGGCCGTCACTTCCTTGCCGTTGTGGAACTCGATACCCTTGCGGATCTTCAAGGTCCAGGTCTTGGCATCCGGACTGGACTCGATCGCTTCCGCGATGCGATTTTCCAGCGTGCCGTCCGGCTTCATGTCGACGAGCAACTCTCCCCAGCACTTGCCGAAATTGAAGTTCACCTGCGAAAGGTTCAGGGCAGGATCGAGCACGTTGGAGGACTCGCCACCTTGCAGGCCGGCCTTGAGATGGCCGCCCTTGATCGGCCCTTCGGCGCGCGCCGCGCTGGCGAGCAGGTTGTTGGCAAAGGTGGCGCTCACGCCAAGCGCGGCCGCGCGACCCAGAAAATCGCGCCGGCTAAGCTTTCCCTTCGCGACGTATCGGCTGAGAAATTCGAGTTCATTGGACATGCTGGGTTGCTCCTCACTCTGTTGGTTCGACCGGACGGCCGATGCTTTTTCTTCTTGGTGAGGAATAATGACCGCAAGGTAAAGCCATGCGCAAGGCCGAATGCGACATGATGTGGCGTAAATGGTGTGTCGCATTTGGACCAATTGGTTATACGCGACATGTTTTGGGCCCGGCTTCCTGCGCCGCAAAGGCCTGGCGCAGGCCGTGGCAACGGGCCGGCTGCCTGATTCGAGTCAGCGCAGCGGGATCTCGTTGTCGGCCTTGCCGGCCTGGTAGGTTTTCGACAGTTCGTCGTAGCGGCGCGCGATCGCCGCAATCCGCGCGTCGAGGCGGTTGCGCTCGGTTTCCGGCAGGTCGCGCACAAGCCGCCGGATCGAGTAGCTTTTCCAATAGGCGTTTTCGGCGTTGTACCCGCCGGGATCCAGCGTAAAGACCTCTTTGAGGATCTTCAGGTCATGGGGAATGGCGAAGCTGTCGCGGGAATCCTCATGACTGAACAGATAGTAGAAATTGTCGAAGCCCGTCCATGTAATGGCCGAAAGGCAGAGCGAGCAGGGCTCGTGCGTGGAAAGGAAAATGGCATCTTTCGTATCGACACGATCGGCCCTCGGCAATTCGTAAAAGCGTTTCAGGCAATGCACCTCGCCGTGCCACAACGGGTTTTCGGTCTCGTTGTTGGTTTCGGCGACGACGACCGATCGGTCGGCCTTCCTCAATATTGCCGCGCCGAAGAGCTTGTTACCCTCGGCTACGCCCCGTTCCGTCAGCGGGACGATGTCGCTTTCGATCACATCGAGCAGCCGGTCTATAAGGGAAACATCGCTCAAGGCACGAACCCCGCTGGCAGGTGGATTTCATAGGGATGCGAAAAGTGAAATTCTTCCAGGTTCGACCCGTCTCCGCCGCGGTCCACCACCACAAAGTCCTGCGCCTCACCCACCGGCGTCAACACCCCGTGCCATAGATTGCGAGGATAGTTTACGCCCTGGCCGGGTGCCGTCAGGAAGGCATGGGGCGTCTGCGGCCCGTCAGGCCCATCGGCGCATACCACCACGACGAACGGTCTCGGCGACAGCGGAACGAAGGCTTGGCTACCCAGGGGGTGGCGCTCGACCATGGTGAGCTTCAGCGGGAAGCCGTAGGGCGTGCCGCGAAACAGGTTGATGAGCACGTGACCGTTCGGCCCGGCCGCCTCGGGTTTGGCCAGGGCGTGATAGCGTTCGCACCGGCCGTCGTTGATCGGATAATGATTATCCGTGTCGAAATCGATCACATCGCCGAACGGCGCGAAGCGTTGCCGCGTGAGCGGCTGGGCAACGATGATCCTGTTCGCGCTCATCGTCCGAAGCTACCGAGTTTTGCGTGGCGGTTGACGTCCTTGTAGAGCAGGTAACGGAAATTGCCCGGCCCGCCCGCATAACAGGCCTGCGGGCAGAAGGCACGCAGCCACATATAGTCGCCGGCCTGCACCTCCACCCAGTCCTGGTTCAGCCTGTAGACCGCCTTGCCTTCCAGAACGTAGAGGCCGTGCTCCATGACATGCGTTTCCGGGAACGGGATGACCGCGCCCGGCGCCAATGTCACAATGGTGACGTGCATGTCGTGGCGCAGGTCGGCGGGGTCCACGAAGCGCGTGGTTGCCCAGCCGCCGCCCGTATCCGGCATCGGCGCCGGCTCGATGTCGTTCTCATTAAGGAAAAGCGGCTCGGGCGGCTCCAGCCCATCCACATATTCGTAAGCCTTGCGGATCCAGTGGAAGCGCGCCGTCTCGCTGCCCTGATTGCGCAGCGTCCAGCCGCTGTCCGGGGGCAGGAAGGCGTAGCCGCCGGGCGTCAGCCTGTGTGCCTCGCCGCGGACCGCCACCGTGATCTCGCCCTCGACTACGAACAGCACGCCCTCTGCGCCCCTGTCCGGTTCCGGCCTGTCGCTGCCGCCACCGGGCTGAACCTCCATGATGTATTGCGAGAAGGTTTCCGCGAAGCCCGATAGGGGGCGGGCGATGATCCAGAGCCGTGTACGTTCCCAGTTCGGCAGGAAGCTGGCAACGATGTCCGAGAACTCGCGTCTGGGGATCACCGCATAGGCCTCGGTGAACACGGCACGGTCGCTTATGAGGTCGCTCTGCGGCGGCAAGCCTCCCTTGGGAGCGTAATAGGTTCGGTTCGCGTTCCTGAGCATGTCCATCGCTCGCTCCCTGGGGGATGATCTAGTTGGGCAGAATGTCCATGAGACGAAGCAGAGCTATGCGCTCCACCTGGCTGCATGCCGTGGCAAATTCCTCGCTGCGGCTGTTGCCGATGCGCCGTTCGAACTCATGCAGGATTTCTTCCTTGCTCAGGCCCTTCACCGCGATGATGAAGGGGAAGCCGAAACTGGTGACATAGGCGGCGTTGAGCTTGGAAAACATTTCGCGCTCCTGGTCGGTCAGCGCGTCGAGCCCGGCGGATGCCTGCTCCCTTTCCGATTCCGGGGTCAATCGCTTTGCCGCCGCCAGCCGTCCGGCGAGGTCGGGATGCGCCTTCAGCACCTGCAGCTTCTCGCTGTCGCTGGCGGCGCGGAACACCCGGCAAAGGGCGTTGTGAAGACCGCCTGCCGTATCGTGCGCGCGGCCCAGTTCCAGCTCATAGGCGCGTTCGGCGATCCAGGGAGAATGTTCGAACACGCCGCCGAAGCGATGGACGAATTCCTCGAAGTCCATGCGCGAGGGGCGTAGTGCCGGCGCCTGGTAAGGATGCGTTTCGCGCCAATGTCTCGCAATGTCGATGCGACGGGCCAGCCATACGCCGTCATGGCTTTTCACATATTCGACGAAACGCTTCAGCGCGCCGAAGCGGCCCGGCCGCCCGATCAGCCGGCAGTGCAGGCCCACGGTCATCATTTTTGGCCGGCCGTTGCCGCCTTCCTCGTAAAGCGTGTCGAAGGCGTCCTTCATGTAGGTGAAGAACTGCTCACCGTTCGAGAAGCCGGCCTGGATGCCGAAGCGCATGTCGTTTACGTCGAGCGTGTATGGAATGATGAGAAGCGGATCGATGGCGTTGCCATGCCCGTCATGGTCGAGCCAGTAGGGCAGGTCGTCGTCATAGGTGTCGGAGCAATATTCGAAGCCGCCCGCTTCGGCGATGAGGCGCACCGTATTCTCCGATGTGCGGCCGGTGTACCAGCCTCTCGGCCGCTGTCCGGTCACCTGCGTATGCAGCCGGATTGCCTCCTCGATGTCATGGCGCTCGTCTTCCAGCGAATGCTCGCGGTAGTCGATCCATTTGAGGCCGTGCGAGGCGATCTCCCACCCCGCCTGCTGCATTGCCGCCAGCTGGTCCGGCGAGCGCGCCAGCGCGGTGGCGACACCGTAGCAGGTCACCGGCACATCGTGCTCCGTGAACAGTCGGTGCAGCCGCCAGAAACCGGCCCGCGCGCCATATTCGTAAATGGATTCCATATTCCAGTGGCGCAACCCCGGCCATGGCGTGGCACCGGTGATTTCGGAAAGGAAGGCTTCGGACGCCTTGTCGCCGTGCAGGATGCAGTTCTCGCCGCCTTCCTCGTAATTGACCACGAACTGGACGCAGATCCTCGCCCCGCCTGGCCATTTCGGATCGGGCGGATTGGCACCGTACCCGCGCATGTCCCTGACGTAACGCATCTTCTCTCCCTGCCGGTATCGGAACCCTCCGCGAAGATAGGCCAAAGTCCCCGCGGCCATTCCCACCAAACTTTTTGAAAGTGTTTTTGTCGCTCTACGCTCGACCCGGCCTTATGCATGGCCTTTAATGCGTCGGCAATTCGTCATTATATGTTCAATTGTACCGTGAAGGGAGGCGGCAAATTGGCAGAAGCACATACGGCAGGTGGGCGGCTTACTACCCACGTGCTGGACACGGCGACCGGAAAGCCGGCGGCCGGCCTGTCGATCAGCCTCTACCGGATCAGTGGCAATTCGCGTGACAAGCTGAAAAGCGCCCGAACCAACAATGACGGCCGCTGCGACGAACCACTTCTGGAAGGGGATGCTTTCCAACTCGGCCGGTATGAGCTGATCTTCCAGGCCGGCGACTATTTTCGCGCCCTCGGTCTTGTTCTGCCGGACCCGATGTTTCTTGACGAGGTGCCGATCCGTTTCGGCATTGCAGAGCACAAGCACTACCACGTGCCTTTGCTGATTTCGCCTTACGGCTATTCCACCTATCGTGGGAGCTGACGATGGCGAACCCGGCAATCCGTTCCGAACTTCGCTTCATCCTCAATGGCGAGGATGTGAGGCTGACCGATGTGCAGCCCGACGAGACGCTGCTGGACTTCCTGCGCCTGCGCCGCTCTCTCAAGGGCACCAAGGAGGGCTGCGCCGAGGGCGATTGCGGGGCCTGCACGGTGCTGGTCGGCAGGCTGCTGGCAGGCAGGCTGGTTTATGAAAGCGTCAATGCCTGCATCCGCTTTCTCGGCTCGCTGGACGCTACCCATGTGGTGACTGTCGAACACCTCGCCGGGGCTGATGGTGCGCTTCATCCCGTCCAGCAGGCGCTGGTCGATTTCCACGGCTCGCAATGCGGCTTTTGCACACCGGGCTTCGTCATGTCTCTCTACGGCCTTTGGATGCGATCGCCGGACCCCTCGGTCGCGGAGATCGAGACGGCGCTCCAGGGCAATCTGTGCCGCTGCACCGGTTACGAGTCGATCGTACGTGCTGCGCGCGCCATTTCGAGTTACGGCGAGGCCGGACAGGATCCGCTTCTTGTCGAACGTGCCGCAGTAACCGAGCGTCTCGCCGCCCTGCGTGATGGCGCGCGCGTCGAGATTGGCTCGGGAAAGCGCAGGTTGATCGTGCCGGCGGATGTCGATGATTTTGCCTTTCTGCGCGAAGCCGAACCGGATGCCACCGTGGTTGCCGGCTCCACTGACGTCGGCCTGTGGGTGACGAAACTCATGCGCGAGATCGCGCCCGTCATCTTCATCGGCGGGTTGGACGGGCTCAAGACGATCTCGGAGGGCAACGGCGTCATTACCATCGGAGCCGGCGTTACCTACAGCGAGGCTTTCGCCTCCCTGTCCAGGCGCATCCCGGCGCTTGGGCAACTGGTATCCCGCATAGGTGGCGAACAGGTGCGCAATATGGGCACGATCGGCGGAAACATCGCCAACGGTTCGCCCATTGGCGACACTCCTCCGCCGCTGATCGCGCTGGGTGCGCGGCTGACGCTGCGCAAGGGCATGGAGCGCCGCACCATTCCGCTGGAGGATTTCTTCATCGCCTATGGCAAGCAGGACCGGCGCGCAGGCGAATTCGTGGAGAAGGTTGAGGTGCCGCTGCCTGCCGAGGGCGAGAAATTCGCCGTCTACAAAGTCACCAAGCGGCGCGACGAGGATATCACCGCCACGCTGGGCGCCTTCTGGCTCTCGCTGGACAAGGACGGCACGGTAAAGGACGTCCGCATCGCTTATGGCGGCATGGCTGCGACGCCGAAGCGGGCTTGCGCGGTCGAGAAGGCACTGATCGGCAAGCCATGGACGGAATCCACGGTTGAGGCCGCCATGGAGAAATATGCGGACGATTTTTCGCCGCTGACGGACATGCGGGCCACTGCCGAATACCGGGCCCTGGCGGCACGGAACCTCCTGATGCGATTCCATGTCGAAACGACCGGGGCGAAAGCGCCGACCCAGGTTTCGAGAGACAGGGCTGCCTGAGCCATGACCAGACACATGCCAAACCTGAAGGCGCAGAAGATCGTCGGCGGCGTCCACACCGAACAGCGTCACGATTCCGCGCACAAGCACGTCTCCGGCACCGCCGTTTATATTGACGATATCCCGGAACCGGCCGGCACCCTCCATGTTGGTCTGGGTCTTTCGACTGTCACC
>QGUU01000059.1 GCA_003242525.1 Pseudomonadota bacterium
GTCCTCGATCATCCTTTCCACCCGGTTCGCGATCGAGGCAGAATCTCCGGGTGTCTACTGGCCAGCCCTAGGCGGCGTGCGGGCTGCCCTTGCCAGGCGCCGTGAGTGCCGTAAGCGCCGCACTCCGGTAAGCACCATGGCAATGCCGTGCCCGTCGGCTGCTGCGATGACATCCTTGTCGTTGACAGAGCCGCCCGGTTGGATAACCGCCGTGGCACCTGCCTCTATTGCCGCCAACAAGCCGTCTGCGAAGGGGAAAAAGGCATCCGAGGCCACTACCGAGCCTTTGGCCAGCGAATCGCCAAGCCCGGCAGCGCGTGCCGCATCCGCGGCCTTGGAAGCGGCGATGCGCGAGGAATCGACCCGGCTCATCTGTCCGGCGCCGATGCCAACCGTCGCGCCATCTTTGGCATAGACGATCGCGTTGGACTTGACGTGCTTGGCCACCCTGAAGGCAAATTTCAGATCGGCCAGTTCGGCTTCGCTGGGCGCACGCTTGGTCGCCACGACGAGGTCCAGGTCATCCACCACGGCATTGTCGCGACCCTGAACCAGAAGGCCGCCAGCTACCGATTTCACCATCGTGCCCGGCGCGCGGGGGTCAGGAAGGCCGCCGGTTACCAGCAGCCGCAAGTTCTTCTTCGCAGCCACGATGCGGGCAGCCCCCTCAGTCACTTCCGGCGCGATGATGACCTCGGTGAAGATTTTCACGATCTCCTCCGCCGCTTCCTCGTCAAGGGCGCGGTTCAGGGCAACTATGCCGCCAAAGGCGGAAACCGGATCGCAGGCCAGCGCCTTGAGGTAGGCTTCCCGCAATGTCTCGCCTTCGGCCACGCCGCAGGGGTTGGCGTGCTTGATGATCGCAACCGCTGCTGTCCGTTGCGGGTCGAACTCGCCGACCAGTTCGAAGGCGGCGTCGGTATCGTTGATGTTGTTGTAGGAAAGCTGCTTGCCCTGCAACTGGCGGGCCGTGGCGACGCCAGGGCGCGAATCGCCGGTGACATAGAAGCCGGCCTGCTGGTGCGGGTTCTCTCCGTAGCGCATTACTGAATCCAGCCTGCCGCCAAAGGCTCGCCAGGCAGGGTGTTCCACTGCAAGCGTTTCTGCGAACCAGCCCGATATTGAGGCATCGTAGGCGGCAGTGCGCGCGAAGGCCTTCGCGGCCAGCTTCCTGCGGAAATCGAAGGGGAGCGCGCCCTGGTTCATCTCCAGCGCATTGAGAACCGAGGCGTAGTCCTCCGGGTCGGTGACGATGGCGACATAGGCGTGGTTCTTCGCTGCGGCGCGGATCATGGCCGGACCGCCTATGTCGATGTTCTCGACCGTCTCCGCATGGGAAGCGCCTGCGCGGCGAACCTCCTCGAAAGGATAGAGGTTGACCACCACGAGGTCGATCGGCTCTATCCCGTGGTCGCGCATGGCCTGCCGATGTTCGGCATCGTCGCGGATGGAAAGCAGCGCGCCGTGGATGGCCGGATGCAGCGTCTTCACGCGCCCGTCCATAATTTCGGGGAAGTTCGTCACATCCGAGACGTCGCGCACGGCAATGCCCGCTTCGCCAATAGCCCTGGCAGTACCGCCGGTGGAAACCAGCTCCACGCCGGCGCTGGCAAGAGCGCGGGCGAAATCGACCAGCCCGGTCTTGTCGAAAACCGACAGCAGAGCGCGGCGCACCGGTACGAGATCAGGGGCGGGAACGTTCTTTGAAGGGACGGCCATGGGGGACGCCTTTCTGCCAGATGGGGAATGCCGCCGCCCTAGCACAGCGGGGGTGGAATTCAAACGGCGAGAAAGGGCCGGTGCCGATTTCGTGTCTGGGCGGTGGGTGAGTGAACCGGGCAAAGCAATGCGGCTCGCGCATCCATGGTTTTACGGCCTCGGCGCCCTCACTCCCTTTCAAGTTGCCAATGAACTTCCGAAATTTCCGACGCCCGGAAGGCGAGCACGATCTGCCGCGACCGGCACGGGCCGGCAAGTCCCGCGAAAAAGATCGACTCCTCTACCTCGGGTTCCAGCGTGGCGCTGAAGAACCATGTGTCCGTCCCGTCGGCCGAGAGCACCAGCCGCCCTTGCGCGTCGCGGAAAAGCTCGACGTCGGGATGCAGGTGGAAACGGACCGTCACCCGGTCGTCAGCCCGAATAGGCTTGTTCCCCGCAGGCAGGAAACGGTCCCGTCCGGTCAGAAGGTTGCCGCCGCCGGAAAGCACGAGTTGGCGTTCATGCAAGACGCCGAAGCGCTGCGCGTAGCCGTCGTGACTAGCAATGAATCCCTGCTGCCCGTCCTCGTCCAGCCGCCGGCAGGTTACATGGCGCGGTCCGCCTGTCAGCGGTGCTCCGATCAAGCCGCCGATGCGTGCGGAATGATTGAAACGCGCCGATGAGGTATCGTTGATGGTCGCCGTTGAGTGCGCCGCAGTGGCGCGCGACAGGGGACGGAATTCCGAGTCCCCGTAGGTGTCCACGCCGGCATTGACGACATAGTGCTGACGTCCGGAAGAAAGTTCGAAGGACAGGGAGCCGGCATGCGCATCGCCCGAAAGATCGGGTGGTGGCGGCAGGCCGGTATCGGCCAGAACCGTGACATTGCCGATCGAAAGCCTTTCGTAGCCGGAATGCGGCGCATGCAGCAGCGGCTGGCCCGCAGTGTCGTCATGGAGCAGAACAGCGGCGACCCGGTCGTGGATGGTGGCGCCCATGCCGTTGAAGCGGGCCAGGGTGCCGTCCTGATGGCGGAAGAAACGAAGCGCAGGCAGCATGCGATCGATTGCGCCCATCAGCGCCGGCGGGGCCTGCCCTGCCTGGTTGGCGTAAGTCTGACGCAGAGGCAAGAGGTCAGCCAGGATTTCAAGTATAGCGGACGGATTGCGCGAGACGTGGCCGCCGTCCGGCAGAATCTGCCGGTTCAACTCCTCGGAGAGGTTGCGGGTCGCCGCGCGGAGCGCCGAAGCCGGAACCGGCAGCGAAAGGGCGGCAAAGGCCAGGGCCACGCGTGCGCGCAGTCTCGGCTTGCCATCCGGCATTTCCCGCGCGACGGAACGCAGGTAGCGCACCTGGACCGCAAGCGATTTCAGGAAGGCGCGGTAGAATGGATATTCGGCCCCCTGCAGGACCACTGACGAATGCTGCAGCCAGGCAATGATGCGCTTGGCCGTGGTTGCCGGCTCCCAGGCCACGCCGGAAATATGATTGCCGTGCAGTGCGATCCAGTCGGACACCAGCGCTCGCGCATTGGCGGCGGCGAGGTGGCTGTCAGCGGCCCGCATGTGGCGGAGCCAGCGAAAGCCATGCAGGCTCTTCAGCCAGCGCGGGTCGGCACCTTCGATCTGGAATGGCGATTGCCCTCCAGTTTCCACTACATGACCGGCCAGCGGAAAGCGCCCGTAATAGATCTCCAGCGCAATCTGCGGGTCGGCCAGCCTGAGGTCCGGTGGCGCGATCAGGACGCGCTCCGGCGTCCGGCCGGAATAACGCCAGCGATAGACGGGGCCACTGCGCAGGCGCCGCCGCGTACGGCGCCACATTTCGCGCGCGACCAGCACCCACAGATGTGCGGTGTTGCTGTCTGTGATGCTCAAGGAGCCTCCTGAAGTTCCCCAACAAGGGTATATGATTCAAGGACTTGTGCGAAGGCGTATTTCGCTGGAGCCACAGGTTCCGTAGGCGAGAGCGCCTGCCTGCGCTCAGGCCTTGCGGATGAATCGAGCCGCAAAAAAACCGTCCAGTCCGGAAATTTCCGGTCGACCAAGATCAAGGCCGGCTGGCGTGGTGCGCAGCCACCCCTGTGTAGTCAGGAAAGGCTCTATTCCCGCCGCTTCGCCAGGCTTGATCGGGTCGGCAACTACACCGGGCGTGTCGGAAAGGAAGGTCTCGACGAGACGCTCGCCTTCCTGCGGATCGAGCGAGCAGTTGGAAAAGAGGATCCTGCCGCCGGGTCTCACCAGCCCCACCGCGCGGTCGAGCAGCCTGCGCTGCAATGTGGCCAGCCGCTCTATGTCGGCGGGCGTCTTTGTCCATGGCACGTCGGGATGGCGGCGCACCGTGCCGGTGGACGAGCAGGGCGCGTCTAGCAGAACGGCGTCGAACATTTCTGCCGGTTCGAAGGCCAGCAGGTCTGCTCGCAGGACTTCCGCGGCAAGACCCAGCCGCTCGAGATTTTGCCGGAGCCGCGCGAGGCGGCTTGCGGAAAGATCAATCGCCGTAACATGGGCACCCGCAAGCACCAGCTGCGCCGTCTTGCCCCCTGGTGCGGCGCAGAGATCGGCGACCTTCAGGCCGCCTACCGCCCCCAGAAGTCTTGCCGGCAGCGCGGCAGCGGCATCCTGCACCCACCATGCGCCCTCGGAAAAGCCGGGCAGGTCGGACACCGGCCCGGGGAGCCGCTCAACGCGCACCGAACCAGTGGGCAGCACGATGCCGCCGAGCCTTTCCGCCCAACCGGCAGGATCGCCCTTTACGGAGAAATCGATAGGCGCCTCCAGCCGGTGCAGGGCAAGTATTTTTTCGGCCTCCGCCTCGCCATAGGCGTCCGCCAGTCGCTCGGCAAACCAGTCCGGCGCGTCGATCGTCGCCGCCAGGGCCGGCGCTAGCTCGGCATCCTTCTCCCTTGTCAGTCCCCGCAGCACCGCATTGGCCAGCCTGGCGAAACGCGCGGTGCGCGGGTCGCCCTTGGCATGGCCGACAGCCAGGTCCACGGCGGCGCTGTCCGGCACATCAAGGAACAGGATTTGCGCCGCCGCGACATGCAGGAGGTGCGTCAGCGCGGTGGCGTTTGGCGGCAGCGGCCTTTCCAGCCGGCGCGAAAGCAGCTTGGCGATGGTAACGCGATAGCGCAGCGCCGTGGCGAGAATGGCGCGCACCAATGCCCGGTCCCGCGCGTCGAGCGAACGGTATTGCGGGTGGCCATGCTCGGCATCGGTGAGCCCGTCAAGCGGCGTTTTCGCGTCGATGACTGCAGCGAGCAGCCGCGCGGCCGTCTTGCGGGCGGCGAGACCGGGAGCGGCTGAATCTTGCTTGCCTGGCTCGTTCTTGCGGGGGCGGGGGGCTTTGTGGTTCATGCCCCTGCCCATCTCACGCGTTCAGGCGCTTGTCGAGAGGCCTGCGCCGCACGATCCAGCCCCGGCCGGACGCCAACGGCCTCACGACCATGGACCTCTTCTCGGCCCGGTCGGGTTGCGGCCCCATGGGTTGGGCCTTGGTGCCTGTGGCGCAGTCGGCCTGCCTGCCGACCGACCTTGCCGGTCGCCTCCCCAGGGACCGGACGCTCTGCCCACCGTGCCTTGGTCCGGGGAAGGAGAGCCCCTGTTCCACTCCTCGGCCATGGCCTGCAGCGCCGCGATACGGTTTTCCGTCGCAGGATGCGTCGAAAAAAGCGAATCCATGCGCTCTCCATGCAGCGGATTGATGATGAACAGATGTGCGGTGGCCGGGTTGCGCTCGGCAGCCGGATTGCGGATCGCCTCGACATTGCGGGCGATCTTGGCCAGCGCCGAGGCCAGCCATAGTGGCTGGCCGGCGATTTCGGCGCCGCGCCGGTCAGCGGCATATTCGCGGGTGCGCGAAACGGCCATTTGCACCAACATCGCCGCGAAGGGCGCTACGATCATTGCTACGAGCACGCCAATGATGCCGGCGCCATTGTTGTTTTCCCGGTTTCCGCCTCCGAAGAACAGGGCGAAATTGCCCAGCATGGAGATTGCGCCCGCCAGCGTGGCGACGATCGTCATGGTCAGCGTATCGCGATTTTGGATATGGGCCAGCTCATGCGCCATGACGCCGGCAACCTCCTCATAGGAAAGTCTTTCCAGCAGTCCGGTGGTGGCGGCAACGGCCGAATGCTCGGGGTTGCGCCCCGTGGCAAAGGCGTTGGGCTGCGGGTTGTCAATGAGATAGACTCGCGGCATGGGCAGTCCCGCGCGCGCTGCGAGGTCACGCACGATGCCGTAATATTCCGGCGCGGTGCGCTCATCCACCTCGACGGCGCCGTTCATCGCCAGCACCATCTTGTCGGCGTTCCAGTAGGTAAACAGGTTGGTGCCGGCAGCGATGACCAGCGCGATCATCATGCCGCCCGAGCCGCCGATCAGATAGCCGACGCCCATGAACAGCGCCGTCATGACGGCAAGAAGCATGGCGGTGCGCAGCGTGTTCAAATCCTTTTGCTCCTCGTTGCACAAGCAGGGTCGATCCCTGCCATATTCGCTTATATGATGGGAAGAACATGTTCCCGATTCAATGCGCGGCATATCATGAGCAAGCCTGAAACAGAGGGGCAGAATGCCCCCGATCCATTGCAGAGGAAGGTCTTGAGCCCGGCCGCCCAGCGCGCCCTCGCCGAGGCCGAAGCGCGGCGCGCCGAATATCTCAGGCGCGAAGCCGCCTTGCCGAAGGAACTCGGCGGACGCGGCGGCAAGGAGCCAATCCGCTACGGTGACTGGGAAGTCAAAGGCATGACCTCGGACTTCTGACCTTCGGTCGGCCGTGAAGCAGGCTTGCGCTCCTCTGTAATAGGAATATAATCCTCCTGCATGGGACGGTTGAACCACCGAATTCTTTGGCTCGCCTTCGTCTGCGCGACCGGCTTTTCTGCCGGCGCGCATACGGAAAACCTCACCGGGCCGGTGGAGGCCAGAATTCTGCGCGTGCTGGACGGTGACACGTTCGAGGCCGAAGCGCGCGTCTGGCCGGGCCATTCCGTCCGGGTCAATGTCCGTATTCGCGGAATCGACGCACCCGAGATCAAGAGCCGTTGCGGCGCGGAGCGGCGTGCGGCGCTCGAAGCCCGCGCGGCGCTTTCGGAGCTGCTCGGGGAACGTGTCTCGCTATGGAATATCGGCAGCGCGAAATATTATGGCCGTGTGCTGGCGGACGTCGAAACGGCGGAAGGCACATCGGTCGTTCCCTTCATGCTGTCGCGCGGGCTGGCGCGGCCCTATGAGGGTGGCCGCAGGGCGGGCTGGTGCGGCTGAGCCGTTCCAAAACACTGCAGTTGTGCCGAAACGGAACAGGCTGGCGTCGGCGCCCGTCGAAACCTGATGCCATGGTTGAAAGGTCGTTAACGAACGGCCTGTTCGGCCGGGACGTTTACCTTCCTTTCATCATGAGCTCGAAGAAGCATCAATAAAAACAGGCCCTTGGCGCATGAGCCGTGCCATTTTCCGAGGCAGGCATCCGGATCGGCCCCCTTCCTGCATGGCATCGAGTGGCGATTTCGAATCGAAACGGTGCGGAGGCAGGAGATGCAACATTCGGGAAGGGAGATCAGGCGGGCGGCCTGCAGGCTTGCAAGGGATCGCCGCGGCAATTTCGCGGTGGTATTCGGCGCGGTCGCCGCCGTTCTGACGGTTGCCGTGGGTTTTGGCGTCGACACGATGCAGCTCTTCAACGCCAAGTCGGCGCTCCGTGCGACGCTGGATTCGGCGGTGACCTCTACCGCCCGTGATCTTACCACGGGCACCATCAGGCCCGAGGATGCAGACGAGGCCGTCAGCGCCTTCATTCGTGCCAACAGCGCCGGCGGCGTGCTGCCCCATGACAAGATCGTTCTGGAAAATCTGACCGTCGATCCCGGTGCCCGGACGGTGACGGCCACGGCACATGTCGATGTCGAGCTGTTCTTCCCGCTTTTCGGCATGGAAAGAACCCGGCGCGTTTCCGAAACCAATTCGGCCGTCTATTCCGACAAGAAGATCGAGGTGGCGATGATGCTCGATCTTACCTCGTCGATGGAGAAGGATGTGCGGCGCGGCACTGACAAGATCGGGGATCTGAGGGATGCCGCCGAGATCGCCGTCGAATCCTTCCTTGGCCTCAACAATCCGGCGAACCCGCGCGTTCGGATAGCGCTCGTGCCCTATTCGGATGGCGTCAATGCTGGTCCGCTGGCGCATGTGGTGTTTCGGGAGGCTGCCGACAGCACCGGCAAGGCGGATGCGCCACCGCCGCTCACGGCAGCCCGGCCAGTATCGGCGGGCGGCTCGGCCTGCGCGACCGAGCGCAAGAATGCCACCGGAAATGCCATGGACTTTTCCGACGCCGGCCCTGGCACGGCCATGGTCAACCTGGACGACAGGCTGAAATCATGTCCTGATTCGGCCCTGGTGCCCCTGACTTCCAACAAGGCCGGGCTCATCGACGCCATCAGGGGGTTCAAGGCGAATGGCTACACTGCCGGCCATATCGGCATACAGTGGACGCGTTATCTGCTCTCGCCCAAATGGCGCAGCACCTTGGAAGCCGCGGTATCCGGCTCCGGCCCGGCCGAATATAGCGACAGGAAGGCCAAGAAGATCGCCGTTCTCATGACCGACGGCCTGTTCAACACGGCCTTTGCCGGCGTGCCGCGCAACGAGCAGACACGCAACGCGCAGGCCAAACGCTCCCGGGCCGCGGCCCTCGCGCATTGCGAGCGCATGAAAGCCGACAAGATCGAGGTTTTCACAGTCGGCTTCATGCTGGATGATCCCGATGCGAAGGCCATCATGAGGGACTGTGCCTCCGACGATTACGGCAGCATCCGGCACTACTATCTCGCCGCGGACGGCGATGCGCTCAAGGCAGCCTTCCGGGAGATCGCCGCCAACGCCGAAAAGCTGGTTCTTACCCGCTAGCGAAGCGGGCTCAAGGCACGAAGCACCAAACGAAAAGGCCGCCGCTTCTCGATGAAGCCGGCGGCCTTCCCGTTCTTTCGTCCAGCACGCGGCCCGTGGCATGATCCGGATGGATCAAGCGCCGCGCTTCACGCTTCAACGGAGAGGCTGCTCCCCGCGAAGGCGATCCGCCGGGACCACGTTCTGGAAAACGAAATCACTCGACATCGGATCACCTCCTTTCGATTGGTTGAACACCGCCCCAATGTGGGGCAGGCCCGTTCCGGGCGCAAGGGGCAGCAGGAAGCGCGAAACCCTAAAGCGTCAAATCACGTTCAGCTCGCGGAAGGGCCGCCCCTCTGCGACGCGTTCGTAGCCGAAGGCGGAGCAATCGATGGTGCGATAGCCGCCATGCACGATGTATTCCGCCAGCGCCTTGCCGACGGCCGGGGCCTGCTGCAGCCCATGGCCTGAAAAGCCGTTGGCGAAGATGAAGTTCCGGACCTGCGGATGAGGACCTATCACCGCGTTCTGGTCGAGCCTGTTGTAATCATAATGCCCTGCCCAGGCGCGCGTCATCTTGATCGCCTCGAAGGCTGGAATGCGGGTGGCAAGTGTGGGCCAGATCACTTCCTCGAACAGGTCCCAGCGGGGTTCGAAATCGGCTGGATCAGCCGCCTCCTCGCCCTCCTCGGACTCCGCGCCACCGGTAAGATAGACCGATCCCTCCGGCCGGACATAGACGCCGCTGGGGTCCACCAGCAGCGGCATGTCCTCAAAGCGGTCGCGCGCCTCGAAAACGAACACGGTGCGCTTGCGCGGCTCCACTGGAAGGTCGAGGCCGGCCATTGCCGCGACCTTGCCGGCATTCGGCCCGGCGGCGTTGACGACAATGCCCGCCTCCAGGACCGTGCCATTGTCCAGCGTGACGGCGGTGGTGCGGTCGCCCTCCCTGGTCACGGCCGTGACGGTGGCGGAAACGAGGTCCACCTGCATCGTCCGAAGGGCCCTGCGGAACAGGCCGAGCATGGCATGCGCGTCGAACCAGCCTTCGCCGCTCACGCCATAGGCCCCGGCGGCGACGCCTTCCGTGGAAAGCCAGGAGAAGCGGCGGCCGAGCGCCGCGGCATCTTCCAGCACGATGTCGGCGCCCGCGGCCAGTTGCACGGCGTGGTTGGCCTGGAGGATTGGCACGCCCGCCTCACCGGTCAGGATCAGATATCCGCCCTCGCGGAAGCCTATGTCGGCATC
>QGUU01000060.1 GCA_003242525.1 Pseudomonadota bacterium
GGAGCGCACAGGCGTCAGATCCTCGCGCTTGAGGAATATATGAGCACCGAATTTCCGCGACAGGTAGGGATTTTCCTGAAGCGGGGTCTCGGGAAAGAGCGCGCGCAACTCCGCTGCGGCTGCTTCTACGCCCTGGGTAAAAGTGGTCATGGTGGGTCGCGCCCCCGTAAGATTCCCAGCCTTCCTGACGCCATTTCGGCTCCGGCGCAACAGTCGGCCTGACGTCGTCCCCACATCCGCCTGTTTCTAGGCCATTTGACTTACTTTGGCCGCACTTGCCCTATGGGGAAGCATTTCTTGAGAATTTTCCGCAACGTGCCTTCGGACGCTTGTTCGGAGGGAGAACTGATTGGGGCATTTGCGTGCGCGCAAGGACGCTTCTGGTAATGGCGATCGCCGCCGTGCTTGCAGGTTGCAGCAGCGGCAAGCGAACCGAGGAACTTCTGGGCAGCGCCCTGGTGAACGCGTCGGTGACCGACATTGCAGGCAACCATGCCATATTCGTCGCGACAACGCGCGAGCGTTCCAAAGACCCGAAAAAGGTTTTCGCCGGCGGCCGGTCGGCCGTGCTCAACTTTGCGCGCGTGAATGTGACGGTGCCGAAGAGCCATGAGCCGGGCCGGATCGAGCGCAAGGGCCGCGGGGCCTCCGACGATCCGGCGAAGTATTTCATGGTGTCCGAGGTGGTCGGCTACGATTCCCCTCCAAAGTTCCAGAAGGCGATCGACGTCGACATGGCCGCCCGGGGCGGCAGGGCCCTGATTTTCGTGCACGGCTATAATACCGGCTTTGACGACGCCGTTTATCGTCTGACCCAGATCGCCCACGACTCCGGCTATCCGGGCACGCCTGTTCTGTTTTCCTGGGCTTCGGGCGACAGTACCACCAGCTATGTCTATGACAAGGAAAGCGCCGCTGCCGCGCGCGACCAGCTCGAGGTCACGTTGCGGCTGCTTTCCCAGTCAGGAGCACGGCGAATTGACATCGTGGCCCATTCCATGGGCACCTGGGTGACGATGGAGGCATTGCGCCAGCTCGCCATAGAGGGGGACCGCAACCTTGGCGGCAAGCTTGGCGATGTCGTTCTTGCGTCTCCTGACATCGACGTTGACGTTTTCAAGAGCCAGATGCGCCGCTACGGCAAGCCGGAGAAGCCGTTCATCGTGCTCCTGTCCGAGGATGACAGGGCGCTTCGCCTCGCCGGCCTCATCGCTGGCTCGAAACCGCGTGTCGGCGAATACAAGAACGCTGCCTCGGACCTCACCAACTATGGCGTGACAGTGGTGGATCTTTCGGGAGCCAAGGGTCTGGACCGTTTCAATCACACCAAATTTGCCAACAATCCGAAGCTGATAAGGCTACTCGGCCAAAGGCTGCGCGAGGATGACGGCTTCCCTTCGGACCGGGACGTGACCGATCGCATCCCTCTCGTCAACCCACCACTCAGTTCCGGGCTGAATTAGCCCCCCCTGCCTGTCCTGTTGCATGGTTTTGGCCCGGACCGCCTTGAAGGCTCTCGCGCTGGACCAGGCGCATATACAGCTTTATGCAGAGGCAATCACAGCGGAAAGCAGGGAGCGCCCGTGAAGAAGACAGCCGCTTTCGTCATCCTGGCGGCAATGCTTGCTGGCGGCTGTACCGGCACGAAAAGCCACGTCCTTTTGAACGAGGCTGCAGTCGAAGCGCCGGAGGCGGCAATTGCAGCGACGCACGAGGTCTTTGTTGCGACTACGAGGCGGCGCGCCGAGAATGAGCCGCGCCAGGTCTTTAACCGTGACCGTTCGCTCACGACCAGTTTTGCGCGCGTGGACATCACCGTACCCAAGGTTCACAAGGTCGGCGCGATCGAGCGCGCAAAGGGCCGCGCGCCAAGCGATCCGGCCAGGGATTTCACTGCCAAGCGCGTGGCTTTTTATCGCGACGCCGGTGCCTTCGAGAAAGCGACCGGCGCCGCAATTGCAAAACGCGGCGATCGCGTCCTTGTATTCGTGCACGGCTTTAACAATGGATTCGACGACGGCGTCTACCGCATCACGCAGATTGTGCACGACACCAATTATCCCGGAACGCCGGTCTTGTTCTCTTGGGCATCCGCCGGAACGGTGACGGGCTATGTCTATGACAAGGAGAGCGCAAACGCCGCCCGTGACGACCTGGAAGCGCTGCTCAACATGCTGGCGCGGACCGAGGCTACGAGCATCGACATCATAGCCCATTCCATGGGTACCTGGGTGGCGATGGAGGCCCTTCGCCAACTTGCGATCGCTGGCAATCGCGATCTGAATGGCAAGCTCGGCTATGTAGTGCTCGCCTCGCCTGACCTGGATGTCGACGTCTTCAAGAAACAGATGATCCGCTATGGGAAGCCGGACCAGCCTTTCACCGTGCTGTTGTCCGGCGACGACAAGGCGTTGCAGATCTCCGCTATCATCTCCGGCTCCAAGCCGAGGGTCGGAGACTATGGCGACGCGGCAGATCTCGCCCAATATGGCGTGATTGTCGTCGATCTCACCCGGGCCAAGGCAGGCGATCGGCTCAACCACGCGAAATTCGCCGACAACCCCATTCTGGTGCGATTGCTGGGCGAGCGGCTGGCGGTCCCGGCGGGCCTCGCTTCCGCCGAGATAGATGCGCGCCCGATCGACACGCTTGGCCGCGGCATCGGGCAGACGGTCGGGTCGGCCGCAGAAATCGTCATAACGACGCCATTCAAGGTGCTTCGCGTCGTTGCTGGCGGCGAATGATGATTGTCCCCGGACCTGCGGCTCCGCCGCCCTAGACGAGCACTTCGACTCGCTCGAAACTCCGCACGTCTATGAGTCCAACATCGGAAATACGCAACTCGGGGATCACCACCAGCGCCAGCAGCGAGTGCTGCATGTAGGCGTTGTTGAGCGTGCAGCCCATCGCCCGCATTGCCTCCACCAGTTTCTCCGCCTTTTCCGCAACCACCTCGGCCCGCTCGCTCGACATCAGCCCCGCAACAGGCATTTCCACCAGCGCCAGTTCGCGGCCCTTGGAATAAAGCACCACACCCCCGCCGACCTCGCCCAGGCGATTGACCGCCAGCGCCATGTCTTGCTTGTTGGTGCCCACTACAATGATGTGGTGGCTGTCATGAGCCACCGACGAAGCGATGGCGCAATCGTCCTTGTAGCCGAAGCCGGAGACAAACGCGTTGGTGACGCCGCCCGTACCGCGATGGCGCTCGACCAGCGCAATCTGGCAGACGTCATTGGCGCGGTCCATGGCCACAAGTCCGTTCTCGACGGGCAGATCAGCCTCCAGAGCCCGCGTAGGCGCCTGGTTCTCGATAACTCCGATCACTCGCGCCCGCACCTTGTTGGCGCCAGCCGGTGCCGCAATGTCGAAATCCGCTGCCGTTAGCCTCTTTCCAAGCCGAACGGTGTTCTTCGCGGAGGCCGGATAGTCGTGGGCAGGGATTTCCGCCTCCAGCCGTCCCCCGCCTGCGAGCCGCACGCCACGCGCATAGACCGCGTCAATCTTCATGCAGGGAAGGTCGGAAACGATCAGGAAATCGGCCAGGCGACCCGGCGCGATGGATCCGATCTCCCGATCCAGCCTGAAGTGCTGGGCGGCATTCAGCGTAGCCATCTGGATCGCGGTTATGGGTTTCAGCCCCTGCTGGATGGCGTGTCGGACAACCCGGTCCATATGCCCTTCCCTGACCAGCGTTCCCGAGTGGCTGTCGTCTGTGCACAGGATGAAATTGCGCGGGTCGATACCGCCCTCGGTGATCGCCTTGACCTGCGCCGCGACATCGTACCAGGCAGAGCCCAGCCGCAGCATTGCCTTCATGCCGAGACGGACGCGCGCGATCGCGTCTTCGGCGCGCGTACCCTCATGATCGTCCTCGGGCCCGCCGGCGACATAGCCGTGGAAAGGCAGACCAAGGTCCGGAGACGCATAGTGGCCTCCGACCGTCTTGCCAGCCCGAAGCGTGACGGCAATCTCGCCGGCCATCACCGGATCGTTGGCGGCAACGCCCGGAAAGTTCATGACCTCCCCAAGGCCGACTATGTTCTCCCACCCCATGGCCTCTTCGACATCGGCGACGCTCAACTGCGCCCCAGCATTCTCCAGCCCGGGTGCCGAGGGCACGCATGAAGGCATCTGGACATAAACGTTTATCGGCATGGCCAGGGCTTCATCATGCATCAGCCGCACGCCCGGCAAACCCAGCACATTGGCGATTTCGTGAGGGTCGATGAACATCGAGGTCGTACCATGCGGAATGACGGCGCGGCAGAATTCGGTCACGGTCACCATTCCGCTCTCGACATGCATATGCGCGTCGCACAGACCTGGAACCAGGTAGCGCCCTTCGGCCTCGACAACGATCGTGCCGTCACCGATCGCGTGGGAAGCGTCCGGCCCGCAATAGGCAAAGCGACCGCCGCATACAGCTATATCCGTGCCGGGCACGATTTCTCCGGAATGGACGTTGACCCAACGGCCGCCCCGCACCACGAGGTCCGCCTGCTTGCGGCCTGTTGCAACATCCACCAGTTCGGTCGCCATTTCCGACCACGGTCTCGGTTTTTTCACGCCTTCATCGTCCTTTCGCGAATCCGTCCTGGCGAATTTGCCAAGCACTTCCCGCTTTGACCAGTTGGTTTCGCCGCATATGTTCAGTACCCTTCGCCAACTGAGGACGACGAGGGCAGGCATGGCATTGACGTGGCTCTCGGCAAGATGGCGCCTGGTTGCACTTGGCACCATGTTTTGCACATTGGCTACCGCGATCGCTGTCTTCGGCGGCTCATTCGCCACGCGCGCCTATCTCGATCAGGCGGCCTCCCGCGTGCAAACCACCCTGCGGCTGGCCGTTGCGGTTCTTGACGGCCACATGAAGCGCTTCGAGCCGCTGCCGGCGCTGATTGCAGACAATGACGACATCAAGGAACTGCTGGCAGACCCCGAAAACCCAGAACTTCGCCTGCATGGAAACCGGTACCTGAAAGAGATCAACGCCCAGCTCAAGTCATCCGACATCTATGTGATGACGCCCGACGGCAACACGATCATCGCCAGCAATTACGACCAGCCGGTATCCTTCATCGGGGAAAATTTCAGCTACCGCCCGTACTTCCAGGAAGCCATGGAAGGCAGGCCCGGTCGGTTCTTCGCCCTGGGCACCACCTCCTTCAAGCGGGGCTACTATTTCTCCGCACCGGTGACGGTTGAAGGCTCCATCCTCGGCGTCGTCGTCTTCAAGATCGACATCGAGCCCATCGAGGCTTCGTGGAAAGGCGCCGAGTACGAGATCATCGTCTACGATCCCGAAGGCATCATCTTCATGAGCGGCCGCCCGGAATGGCTCTACGGTTCCCTTCAGCCGCTGACCCCCGAACGGCTCGCCCGCACCGCCGAGTCGCGCCGATACGCCAATGCCACCTTGCGCGAACTGCCAGTGACGTGGGGCTATTTCCAGCAGGCGCACCAGCTGCTGAACATCACGGAAAGTGGCAAGCGCACCGAATATCTGGTCCTTGCCGAATCCATGGAAGACGCAGGTTGGACAATAAGCGTCCTGTTCGACACCAGTTCTGCCCGCGCGCAGGCTTTGACCAGTACGGCTGTCGCGCTTCTGCTGCTGGGACTTGCGGCGCTGGGCGGCTTCATGCTGTGGCAGCGGCGCGCGAGACTTGCCGAGCGCCTCGAACTCCAGCGAACCGCGCGTGAAGAACTGGAGCGACGCGTCGAGGAAAGGACGGCCGATCTGGCGCTCGTCAACCGCCGCCTTGAAACCGAGGTCGCCGAGCGCCGCGCGGCGGAAAAACAGTTGCGCAAGACGCAGTCTGACCTGCTGCAGGCCGGCAAGCTGGCGGCGCTCGGTCAGATGTCGGCAGCACTGTCGCACGAGTTCAATCAGCCGTTGGGTGCGGTGAAAAACTATGCGGACAGCGCCCTCTTGCTGGTCGATCGCGGCCGGGTTGCCGAGGCGCGAGACAACCTATTGCGCATTTCCGCTCTTACCGATCGCATGGCTTCGCTGAGCCGGCACCTGCGTAATTTTGCGCGCAAGCCCAATGAGAAACTCGGCCCGGTCCTGCTGGACGAGGTTGTTGGCGGGGTGTTGGAGATCGTCGACGGGCGCCTGAAAGCTGCCGAAGCCCGCCTGGCGATCGATCTTGGCCCCCGCCCGCTGTGGGTACACGCAGGGGCTGTCCGCCTGCAGCAGGTGCTGGTGAACCTCATTTCCAATGCGGTCGATGCCGTGGAAACCCTTCCCGAACGGGTGATCGACCTGGCCGCCCGCGTCGACGGCGACAAGGTGACCATGACGGTACGGGACCGCGGCCCTGGCGTCCCACCTTCCATTGCCGAGAGGATCTTCGACCCCTTCTTCACGACGAAGGGCGTGGGCAAGGGGCTTGGGCTCGGCCTTTCGATTTCCTACAATATTGTCAAGGACTTCGGTGGTGAGCTCGAGGCCACGAACCATCCGGACGGCGGCGCATCCTTCACGCTGCGCCTGAATGCGGCGCGGCCAGTCACGCATGAGGCTGCCGAATGAAATCACCTGTCGTTCTTCTGGTCGATGACGAGGAAGAATTGCGCCACTCGACGGCGCAGGCACTCGACCTGGCGGGCTTCCAGGTAAGGGATTTCCCCGGCGCCGAGCACGCCCTCCATTTCATCACCCAGGGATTCAACGGTGCGGTGGTCACCGACATCCGCATGCCATCCATCGACGGCATGACGCTGATGCGCCGCATTCATGAAATCGACCCTGACATTCCGGTCATCCTGGTTACCGGCCACGGCGATGTCCAGCTTGCGGTGCGGGCCATGCGCGAAGGCGCCTATGATTTCATCGAGAAGCCCTTCAACGCCCAGAATCTCGCCGACATGGTGGCGCGTGCGCTGGATCGGCGGGCACTCGTGCTGGAAAATCGAAGGCTCAAGGCAGTCGCCGGCAAGAATGACGATCTCGAAGCGCGCATGCCCGGCCGCACCCAGGTGATGATCGAACTGCGTTATCTTCTGCGCGCGGCCGCAGCCACGGACGCCGACATGCTCATCATCGGCGATACCGGCACAGGCAAGGAGGTTGCAGCACGCGCGGTCCACGACCTGAGCAGCCGGGCCACACGGCCATTCGTCGCCATCGACTGTGCGGCGCTGCCCTCGGCGCTGATCGAAAGTGAACTGTTCGGACATGAGGTCGGCGCCTTTCCCGGTGCGCTCAGGGCTCGCTTCGGCAAGTTCGAACATGCGCGCGGCGGCACTATCCTGCTCGACGAAATCGCCGTCATGCCGCTCAACCTGCAGGCCAAGTTGCTGCGGGCCATACAGGAGCGTGTCATAACGCGGCTGGGATCGAACGAACCGATTCCCCTGGATGTCCGGTTCATCGCCACAAGCAAGGCGGATCTCGTCGCCGAGGTTGCCGCCGGCCGCTTTCGTGCCGACCTCCTCTACCGCCTGAACGTGGTGACGCTTCGCATCCCGGCGCTTTCAGCCCGCAGAGAGGACGTGCCACTGCTTTTCCTGCAATTGGTGCGGGAGGCGGCGGCCCGTTACCGGCTCGACGATGTGGACGTACCGGACACCTTGCTGGCAGAGATCGCGCGGCGCGAATGGCCGGGCAATGTACGCGAGCTACGAAATGCCGCCGAGCGCCATGTGCTCGGCCTGCAAACCGACAATGCGAAATCTGGGGCTGGCCAGGGCGCTTCCACCCTCCCGGAGCGGGTCGCCGAATTCGAGAAAGGCATGATCGCAAGCGCGCTTGCGGCTCACGGCGGCAGCATCAAGCCGGTCTATGAATCTCTCGGAATATCCCGCAAGACCCTCTACGAAAAAATGCAGAAATACGGGCTCGACAAGCACAGGCTCACATCCGACGACAACCGGGAATGACGCCTGTACGTTGACATGTGTGGGTTTCCACACGCTCCTGGACGTCAAATGTCACCGAATCCACCCACTTGAGACAGGCTTCCCGGGAAAGTTCCGCCAGCGCCGAATTTGTTCGTTGTCGCTTCCGGCCTACGCTCCTCCAATCCGCAATCTGCAGCGCGATGTCCATTCGCGCAAAAATTGTCCCGGGAGGAAGAATATGATGAAGACGCTTTTTGCAGGGCTTGCGGCCGCCGCCGCATTCTCCCTCGCACCACTTGCCGCAACCGCGGCGGACTATCCCGAGCGGACGATCACCATCGTCGTTCCCTTCTCTGCCGGCGGCCCGACCGATACAGTCACACGCCTGGTCGCCGAGGCCATGTCGAAGGATCTTGGCCAACAGATCGTGGTAGAAAATGTCGGTGGAGCTGGCGGTACGCTGGGTGCGGCCCAGGTGGCCAATGCGGAACCGGATGGTTACACGCTGCTGCTCCATCACATCGGCATGGCAACCAGTGCAACGCTCTATCGCAAGCTGCCCTACGATACGCTGAACGCCTTCGAATATATCGGCCTGGTCACCGAAGTGCCGATGACCCTCGTGGCGCGCAAGGACTTCGAACCTTCCGACCTGCAGGGCCTGATCGACTATGCCAAGACCAACGCCGACAAGGTGACCGTGGCCAATGCCGGAATCGGCGCCGCTTCACATCTGTGCGGCATGCTGTTCATGACCGCGATCGAAACGTCTTTGGTGACGGTTCCGTACAAGGGCACTGGTCCGGCCATGACCGACCTGCTCGGTGGCCAGGTCGACATCATGTGCGACCAGACCACCAACACCACCAAGCACATACAGGCCGGAACCATCAAGGCCTATGCCGTGACGTCGCCCGAACGCCTGGATGTCCTGCCAGACCTGCCGACTGTCGCGGAAGGGGGCCTGCCCAACATGGAAGTGGGCATCTGGCACGGCCTCTATGCGCCAAAGGGAACGCCCCAGGAGATCACCGAGCGGCTGTCGAAATCACTGCAACTGGCCCTGAAGCATCCCAATGTCGTCGCCCGTTTCGCTGAGCTTGGCACGGAACCCTCGCCGGAAGCGGACGCCACACCCGCGGCGCTCAAGAACAAGGTGGAGAGCGAGATCGCCCGCTGGAAGCCGATCATCGACGCAGCCGGCCAATACGCCGATTGAGGAAACAGGGGCGGCAGGCAGTCGGCCTGTCGCCCTGTCGATTGGCCCGCGGCTTTGTGGCTCGGATCGCGCCCCGTCGAGCACTGCTCCGGCGAGCCGGCTGAGGCGTTGGCCCGCGAGGCGAAATACCGAGCCGGCCTCAAACTCGGGTATCCGGAATGAACAAGCTGTCCATCGATCCCGTAAACGGCGCATGCGGCGTGTTGCTCATGGCCGCCGGGAGCTTTTTTGCCTGGCAATCGCTTGAGCTGGAACTAGGTACCGCGTTCCGCATGGGTCCGGGCTACTTTCCTCTCGTGCTGGCGTTGATCCTGACGCTACTCGGGCTTGTCGTGCTGATCCAGGCGACCCGCTACGACAGCGAACCGCTTGGCGCGATTGCCTGGCGCGGCGCATTCTTCATACTGCCGGCACCAATTTTCTTTGGCCTGACAGTGCGAGGCCTGGGCTTTGTGCCCGCGCTGTTCCTGACTGCGCTGATTGCTTCCTTCGCTTCCGCGCGCATGAAGATCCTGCCGGCGCTGGTCCTCGCCTTCGCGGTCACGGTCTTCGCCACGGCCGTATTCAGCTACGGACTTGGCCTGCCTTACGAGCGTTTCGGTCCCTGGACCCGGTTCTGAGATAGCCCCGATGGACTTCCTGCAAAACCTGACTCTGGGCTTCTCCACGGCCTCCACGCTCGCCAATCTCGGGTTCTGCCTGATCGGAGTGATGC
>QGUU01000516.1 GCA_003242525.1 Pseudomonadota bacterium
CCCGGCCTTCTCCAGATCATCCAGCATGCCGCGCAGGCGCTCGGGAAGATTCTGCCGCGCCTCCGCGCGCTCGTCATAGAGGGTGACGGTTGAGCCCGCCAATGCGAATGTCACCGCCCAGCCGCAGCCCACCAAGCCGGCGCCGACGATGGCGGTATGCCTGAATCCATTTTCCATGTGCCTCCCTCCTCAGGGCTAATGCGCCTGGCGTTTTGAACTACGCGCGGCCGGAGAGAGGCACGACAGCGATGGCAACGATTTTCAGGCTACGAAACTGCTGCGGGCCAGAACCGTCAACATTGGCCCTGAATTTCACCTCTCGAAAATGTGCCGCAACATGCCCCTCATGATGAAGCGCACGTTATTCTAGGTGTTCCGCTCCACTTGAAGGAAAGATCATCGTCATGCCGACCTGGTTCATTACAGGATGCTCTACGGGCTTCGGCCGTGAACTTGCAAAGGCTGTTCTGGCACGCGGCTGGAACGCAGTGGTCACCGCACGCGATCCCGCTTCCGTCGCCGATATCGTGGCGGATTACTCTGACACCGCGATTTCCGCGCCTCTCGACGTGAGGGACAAAGGTCAGATCGGGGAGGCGGTGAGCGCGGCGGTCGAGCGGTTCGGTACCATCGACGTGCTGGTCAACAATGCAGGCTATGGCTATCGCGCCGCGCTGGAAGAGGCTGAGGAAGACGAAATTCGCCGTCTTTTCGATACCAATGTCTTCGGAGTGATCGACGTTACACGGGCCGTGCTGCCCATCATGCGGCGGCAGCGCAGCGGCCACATCGTCAATATTTCCTCTGTTGCAGGCCGCGTCGCAAATCCCGGCTCGTCGCTTTATTCCGCCACGAAATTCGCGGTCAATGGCCTGTCCAAGGGGCTCGCCAAGGAGGTGAAGCCGCTTGGCATCAAGGTGACGATCGTGGAGCCTTCCGGCTTCCGCACGGACTTCGCCGGGCGGTCCATCCGGGAGACCAAGCGGTCGATGGAAGAATATGCGGATACCGCCGGCAAGTTCCGCGCCACGACCGCGGCGCAGCACGGCAAGCAGCCGGGCGATCCGGTGCGAGCGGCCGAGGCAATCATCAAGGCGGTCCAGCAGGCGGAGCCGCCGCTGCATCTCCTGCTCGGCGTCAACGCGGTCGAGCGCACGCGTGCCGAGCTTGAAGAACGCATGGCCGAGCTCAAGGCATGGGAGGATATCTCCCGCGGTGCCGATTTTCCAGCCGGCTGAACCGAACCCGCCGGGGAGGACGATGTAGCGGAAACTGACGGCTTCTTCCCCGCGCATCTCCATATGTGCCAGGTCAATCTGCAGGGACACCTTCATGCCTGAAGTCGTTATCGTAACCGGCGCTAGCAGCGGCATCGGCGCGGCAACAGCACGATTGCTGGGCGCCTCCGGCGCAAAGGTGGTGGTGAACTACAAGAGTTCTCGGGATCTCGCCGAGCAGGTGGTGGCAGATGTGAAAGCCGCTGGCGGGGAGGCGATCGCGGTCGGTGCCGACATGGGCAAGGAGGCGGACATCCTCCGCCTGTTTGAAGAGACGGACAGGGCTTTTGGCCCTCTCACTGGTCTCGTCAACAATGCAGGCATCAACAGCTCGCAACATCGCTCCGCTCACAATTACGATTTTCAGGAGACGATGGACATTCTCGCCGTCAATACGGCCGGAGTGCTCATTGCCTGCCGTGAAGCCATCAAGCGCATGTCCACACGGTTCGGCGGCAAGGGCGGGAGTATCGTGAACATCTCGTCCATCGGGGCGCTCACCGGGTCGCCCGGCCGATTTGTTCACTACGCCGGGTCGAAAGCTGCCGTCGACACCATGACGAAGGGTCTCGCCGTTGAGGTCGCCCGTGACGGCATCCGCATCAATGCGATCCGCCCGGGGATGATCGATACGCCCATTCATGCAAAGGCCGGGCAGGCCGACAGGGTAAAGGAGTTCGCATCGAAAACCCCGCTGGGCCGCGCGGGCCGTCCCGAAGAGGTTGCCGAGGCCATCGTCTGGCTGCTTTCGGACAAGGCATCGCTGGTTACCGGCGCTGTTCTCGATGTGATGGGCGCCCAGCGATAAGCGTACGGGACCGTTTTCGAATGCGACCTGTCAGCTGGGCAGGGTGACGACGGCCGGGCCGTTTCGGGTCACCACTACCGTATGTTCATACTGCACGGTCGGGGCATGAGGGTCGCTGAACAGTGTCCAGGGATCGTCGCCGTCGATGGCCCGTTCTGCGCCCAAGGAAAGGAACGGCTCTACCGTGAAGACGAGCCCTTCGTGCATTTTTCTGCGTTCCGAAGGGTCCGGCCAGGTGGCGACTTCGCTCGGCTCTTCATGCAACGAACGGCCGACGCCATGGCTGGCCAGATTCTGCACGAGCGTATAGTGGTGCTTGCGCACGAAGGCACCGATTGCGAAACCGATATTCGCCAGAGGTCTGTTGGGGGCGATCTGCCTTATGCCCGTCCACATGGCGCGGCGCCGGCGATTTCAGCC
>QGUU01000517.1 GCA_003242525.1 Pseudomonadota bacterium
CCTTTTTTTTCCCTCCCCCCGCATCTTGGCGGATTTTCCCCTTCTTACCCGCGCCAAAGGTCAGGCCGCGCACGAGCTGCTTCTGGCTGAACCAGCCCAGGATCAATATGGGCGCGATAGCCAGGGTGGAGGCGGCGGACAGCTTGGCCCAGAACAGCCCCTGGGGACTGGAGAAGGAGGAGATGAAGGCTGTCAGGGGCGCCGCATTGGTCGTGGTCAGCCGCAGCGTCCAAAAAGCCTCGTTCCAGGCCAGTATGATGTTGAGCAGCATGGTCGAGGCAATGCCGGGGATTGCCATCGGCGTGAGCACATAGATGATCTCACCCCACAGCGAAGCGCCGTCCATGCGCGCCGCCTCCAGGATCTCGCCCGGGATCTCGCGGAAATAGGTGTACAGCATCCACACCACGATGGGCAGGTTGATCAGCATCAACATCACGGTGATCCCGAACCGGCTGTCGAGCAGCCCCCAGTCGCGGAAGATCAGATAGATGGGAAAGAGAACCGCCACTGCCGGCATCATCTTGGTGGACAGCATCCACATGAGAATGTCCTTGGTTCGCCTCGTCGGCGAAAAGGCCATCGCCCATGCCGCCGGCACCGCGATAACGAGTGCCAGTATGGTGGAGCCAACCGACAGGATGACCGAGTTCATGAAGAACTTGAAATAGCCGCGCTGGGTCTGCACCTCGGCATAACTCTCCAAAGTGCCAGAGGGGACAAGGTTGAAGCCCTGTATCGCCTCCTGCTCCGACTTCAGGGAGGTGATGAGAGTGTAGAGGATCGGAAAGAAGATCAGCAGCGCGACGAGCCAGGCCGCAACGGTGAAGGCCGTCTTGTGTCGGGTCTTGACTGCACGGGCCATGGTTGCCTCCTCACTTGTCCAGGTTCTTGCCGACGGCACGCATCAGGAACAATGCCACGATGTTGGCGAGGATGACGGCAATGATGCCGCCCGCGGAGGCTTGTCCGATTTTGAATTCGAGCAGCGCCTTCTGATAGACGAGGAATGGCAGGTTGGTGGATGCGTAGCCAGGCCCGCCATTGGTGGTGACGAGAATTTCGGCATAGACGGAGAGCAGGAAGATCGTCTCGATCAGGACCACGACGGTGATGGCCCGCGCCAGATGCGGCAGCGTCAGATACCAGAACCGAGCGAGGAAGCCGGCGCCGTCCATCTCCGCAGCCTCCTTCTGCTCGCCGTCCAGCGATTGCAGCGAGGTGAGCAGAATGAGCGTGGCGAACGGAAGCCACTGCCAGGCCACTATCAGGATGATGGAGAAAAGTGGCAGTTCGGCAAACCAGTCCACCGGCGACAGGCCGAAGAACCGGGCAATGTCGGCGAACACGCCATAGCCTGGATGCATGAGCATGTTCTTCCAAACAAGCGCCGCGACCGGTGGCATGACGAAGAACGGGGAAATGACCAGGATGCGCACGATGCCCTGGCCCCAGATCGGCTGGTCGAGCAATACCGCCAGAAGGATGCCGCCGACGATGGTGATCGCCAGCACTGACAAAACGAGCACAAGCGTGTTGAGGATCGAGGTGGCAAAGGCGGGATTGTTGAAGAACAGGGCGTAGTTCGACAGGCCTACGAAGCCGTCGCGTATCGGATTGAGCGGGTTGTATTGCTGGAAGGAGAACCACAGGGTGATCGCCAGCGGCACCGCCATCCATACAAGAAGCAGGATGACCGAAGGCGCCATCATGAAGCGGGCGAGGGAGGTGGTCTGCTTTGTGGCCATGGTCCTTACCCCAATGGTCGCGACAGGCTTATGGCCGGCTCATTCTTCCACTTGAGGGGAGGCGGCAGGCGAACCGGGCGGAGCAGATTGCGGACGGGTCTGCAGCTTCAGCTTCATTCCGCGCTCGAAACCCCACAAGGCGGTTCTCCCACACTCTCCACAGAAAGGACGCGTTCCGGAAAGTGGCCGCCCGAACCAGGATCCGGGCGGCCAAGGAGCCGGGAGGTTGACTTACTGTATATACCCGCCTTCCTGCATGGTCGCGGTGGCCGCATCCTGGGCCTGCTTGAGCGCATCGTCGACGCTCATCTGCCCGGCCAGGGCGGCCGAGAAGAGCTGGCCAACGGTAGTGCCGAGACCCTGGAACTCGGGAATGGCAACGAACTGCACGCCGACATAGGGAACAGGCTTGACAGTCGGCTGCGTGGGATCCGCGGAATTGATGGAATCCAGCGTCATCTTGGCGAAGGGCGCCGCTTCCAGATATTCGGGATTCTCATAGAGCGAGGTGCGCGTGCCGGGAGGTACATTGGCCCAGCCCTCCTTGTCGGCCACCAGCTTCAGATAGTCCTTGCTGGTCGCCCAGGCGACGAACTTTTCCGCTGCCTCCGCTTTCTGCGTACCCGCAGGGATGGCGAGAGACCAGGCCCACAGCCAGTTGCCGCGCTTGCCGAGCCCCTTGTCGGGCGCCAGCGCATAGCCAACCTTGTCGGCGACCTGAGATGCCTTTGGGCCGGAAACGACGGAGCCGGCG
>QGUU01000518.1 GCA_003242525.1 Pseudomonadota bacterium
CGTGACGCTGGACATCGTGCTGACCGATGAAGTCATCGATATCCTGGAGCAGCGCACCGACGTGGCCGTGCGTGCCGGCCCGCTGAAAAGCTCGAATCTCGTGGCGCGCAAGCTGGGCGCCACGCGGATGATGATCGTTGGCGCACCCGCCTATCTGGCCCGACACGGCACGCCGGCTACGCCCGACGCACTCCTGACCCACAACCGCCTGGGCGCGAACTACGTGCGTGCCCAGCCCGGCTGGCCGCTGCGGCATGGCGGCCAGGACATCGTAGTGCCCGTGACCGGCAACGCGCAGGCCAGCGATGGTGAGGCGCTGCACCGGCTGGCCGTGGCGGGTTTGGGGTTGGCACGTCTTGCGGCCTTCCAGGTGCGTGAAGACATCGCCGCCGGTCGATTGGCGCCGGTGCTCGAAGACTGCAACCCGGGCGACATGGAAGAAGTCCACGTCGTCTATGTGGGCCAAGGCGGCTACCTGCCGCTGCGTGTGCGCGCCTTTCTGGACTTTCTGGCCGAGAAGGTCGATATCAGCCAGCACGTGTCATTCAAACGCTGAAGGCGGAGCCCCGTAGCTGACTTGCCCGCCCTGCCACCGGTTGCTTCGGAGGAACATCTCCCAGGTCAGCGCGCCGGGGTCAACCTTGCGGCTCCATTCCACGTCGCGTCCGGGCGCGTAGTAGCCGTATTCGACTGCGTATTGCGTCATGCCCACCAGCTCACGCACGAGGTACTCGTTCTGACCGAACGCCGGGAAGTGCTGCAACAGTTCCTCGCGCGTGTACGCCGAGGCGTAGTGCGCCTTCTGCCCGGTCACGCGGACGAGGGTGAGGACTTGCCAGCCGCGTCATTATGTCAAGTGCTGAGCTGTTCGCAGTCTTTGCAGAAACCCCACGGTCGCAAAAAGCGCTAGAACGAGCACGCCGAGCGAGAAAACAAGTGCCGTATCGGCTGCATGATTGTTTTGGATTGCGTAGAACACCGATCCGACAACAACGATTCCACAACTGTTGCCTACCTGCTGGACCGTGCTTATGACGCCTCCGCCTGTTCCCGCATGCGCTGCGGGAACATTCGAAAGCACGGTTCCATAGAGCGGCGCCATGACCATCGCTTGCCCGGCACCGAAAGCGGCGAGCAGAAGCGACAACAATATCGGCGAAACTGCTCCGTACAATCCGAGGAGAGCGGCCGGCAAGGCCAACCCGATGATCTGCAAGACGCCCCCTTCTATCAGGGCGCTCAATCCGCGGCGCTTTACGCGGGATCCGCTCAGACGCGATACCAGTGCGAAGGTCAAAGCAAGCGGCAGTACAGTGAGCCCTGTGGCAAGCGGGGACAAGGCCAGCCCGAGTTGAAGATAAAGGGTTAATACAAGGTAGAATGAAAGGTTCGCGAAGGTGAAGAAGTAGATTGCGCCCAGGCCCAGCACGAAGCTTGTGTCCTGGAAGAGGTCTAGGTGCAGGATTGGAAGGCGGCGCCGGCGTCTCGTAACCCATTGCTCCAGTGGCCACAGGGAAATCAACAGGGAGACTCCGATCGCCATCCCAATAAACACTCCAGGAGTCCAATTGAAATCGACGCCAAACGAAAGAGGCGCCACAATGCTCACGAGCGCAACAAAGAGCACGATCGCCCCTACATAATCGAATTGCTCGTTGGGTCTGCCGGCTAAATTGGGCATGAGCTTGAACCCGCTGGCAAGCAAAAGGCCACCAAGAGGCAGATTTACAAAGAAGATGGTACGCCAGCCCCATCCGTTCAGATTGAGGGAGAGCAGAAGACCTCCCGCCAGGAAACCGACCGCGGCGCCCAAGCCCAATGTCGATCCATATATGCCAAAAGCCTTGTGACGCTCCTCAATCGGGAAGAGAACGTGGATCGTTGTGAGAACCTGTGGCACCATAATAGCCGCGCTCATGCCTTGAACCGCCCGTGCCGCCACGAGTTCCAGCCCCGTTTGGCTGAGGCCGCACCACAGTGAAGCGGCCGTGAAGGCCGCAACGCCGAACAGGAAGGCTGGTTTGGGACCGCGCATGTCTCCAAGTCGGCCGCCAGCGATGATGAGTCCCGCAAATGCGATCTGGTAGATGGCGATGACGCCCTGCATTTCGCCGGTCGTGGCCTGGATGTCAGCGCGGATCGAGGGGATTGCTATATTCACCACAAAGGCGTCGACGACGAACATAAATTGCGCGGCAACAACGACGGCGAGTGCCCACCATCGGCGGCGCGTCAATGTCCCCTCGGTTTCCTCGTGCGCAGACGCATTGATCCGCATCATTTGTTCTCCCTGCATGCACAACCGTTATGGCGCCCGGCGACTAGCTTCGCTCGGGGCGTCCAACCGATAAAGGAAGGTCTGAACAAGTCCGCCGGACCTGTCAGAATGTAGGTTGTTGAACGAGACCCAATCAGGAAGCCCCCGATGAGCCAGTTGAGCTTTTCCGACGCCGAGTTCCACGCCAAGCGCAAAGTGACGCGCCGCGAGAAGTTCCTGGCCGA
>QGUU01000061.1 GCA_003242525.1 Pseudomonadota bacterium
AACCGCGTCGATCAGATCGTGCCGCGCGCCCTGGTCGCGAAGGTAGACCTTCAGGCGGTCGTGGAAGAAGGAGAGGAGATTCAGATTGCGGGCGTACCTCATGTCCTCCAAGGAAACGGGCGTTGCCGCTTCGATGTCCTCGGGGCGTAGATCCCCTTCCCAGTATCTAAGAAGAGGCCAGAGCCCTAAACGCACCCCATTCTCAATAATGATCCGGATCACGCCTAGTGCTGCACGACGCAGCGCATAGGGGTCCTTCGATCCCGTCGGCTTCTCGTCAATCGCCCAGAAGCCCACGAGCGTGTCGAGCTTGTCGGCGAGCGCGACGGCGATCGAGACCGGATCGGTCGGCACCACGTCGGACGGGCCCTGCGGCTTGTAGTGCTCCTCGATTGCCGCGGCGACGGACGGATGCTCGCCCTGCAGCAGCGCGTATTTGCGGCCCATCGCGCCCTGCAGCTCGGGGAATTCGCCCACCACCTCCGTCTGCAGGTCGGCCTTCGCCAGCACCGCTGCGCGCTCCGCGAGGTCCGGCTCGGCGCCGACGATGGGCGCCAGTTCGCGGGCGAGCTTGGCGATGCGCTCCACGCGCTCGCCCTGCGTGCCGAGCTTGGCGTGGAAGGTCACGTTCAGATGATCCAGGCGGGCCATGCGCTGGTCGAGCGGCCTGGAAAGGTCGAGGCCGAACTTTTCGGCGGATGCCTTGAGTGCATCGAGGTCAGGCAGGGCGGCCTGGTCGGTCTTCCAGAAATAGAGTGCATCGGAAAGGCGCGCGCGCACCACCTTGGCATTCCCCCGCGCTATTCTTTCGCCTTCATCCGCCGCCTGGATATTCGCCGTCACGATAAAGCGGTTGGAAAGCTTCTCGGCCTCGCCCTGCGGCCGGGTGACGAAGCATTTCTGGTTCGCGCGAATGGTAAGGCGGATGACTTCCGGCGGAATGGCAAGGAAATCCGGCTCGAACTCACCCAGAAGAACCACCGGCCATTCCACCAGGCCTGCGACTTCCTCCAGCAGGGCCTCGTCCTCCACCAATTCGAGTCCGTTGGCGAAGGCAAGATTCCTGGCGTCCGCAAGGATGATCTCCTTGCGCCGCTCGGCATCGATCAGAACCTTCGCCTCTTCGAGTCTGGCCGCATAATCGTCGAACCGCTTCACCGTGATCGGCCCGGGAGCGTGGAAGCGATGACCGTAGGTGACATTTCCGGAGCGGATGCCATCCACCTCGAAGTCGACCACGACCGGTTCCTCCGTTTCCGGTCCGAAGGTGCAGAGGATGGATTGCAGCGGGCGGACCCAGCGCAACGCCTCGCCGCCGCGCCCTTCGACGCCGCCATAGGAGCGACCCTTCGGCCCTGAAGCTGCGCCCCAGCGCATCGATTTCGGCCAGGGAAAGGCGCGGATGACCTGTGGGATCAGTTCCGCGATGATCTCCTGCGCCTCGCGTCCAGGCCGCACGATATGTGCGACGTAGAAATCGCCCTTCTTCGGGTCGGACTGGATCTGCGCATCAGCGACCGAAGACAGGCCCGCCTTGCGCAGGAAGCCCTGCACGGCCTGTTCCGGCGCCTTGGTGGATGGTCCCTTGATCTCCTCGCGCACGTCCCGGGAACGGGCCGTCACGCCGCGTATGTTCAGCACCAGACGACGCGGTGTCCAGTACTCGCGCGCCGCCTCATAGGTCAGTCCGGCCTCGACCAGGCCATCCGCGACCATCTTTTTCAGGTCGCCGGCGGCCTTTCTCTGCATCCGTGCAGGGATTTCCTCGGAGCGAAGTTCGAGAAGCAGGTCTGGCATGGCGGGCTCTTGGCGAAGGACTGTTGCGGCGCGGCATAGCAAGTCGGCACGCCGCTGTCACGCGTGGGGCCGGGAGCGGGAAAAATTTCGCCTGCTGTCGGGACCGGGGCCGCTCTCGCGTCCTGGCAGCACAACCTCAATTGAACCGAATGACGCGCTGAAGCGACCAACGCTGCAGGCAGGGGATTATTGGGAAAACGGCCATGAAGACCGCCTCATCATTGCTCCAGACCATGGCACTCGGCGCCTTGCTCGCAGCCCAGGTTCACGGCGCCCTTGCCATGCCGGGCGTAAGGCAGGCCCTGCGCATGATAGCGGGCCAGCCGACGCCGCCCATACTGTGCGTTGCCGCAATCCGGCTTGCAGCTACTGGAACCGGCACGCATGCGGCCGACGCATCCTGCGCCTGACAGCGAAAGCGCGCTACGCCGCCAGCCCGCCAGCGTCGGTCTTGAGGAATGCCTCTCCGCAGGCCTTGGCCAGGTTGCGCACGCGCAATATGTAGCTCTGCCGCTCCGTGACCGAGATGACGCCACGCGCATCCAGCAGGTTGAAACAGTGCGAAGCCTTTATGCACTGGTCATAGGCGGGAAAGACAAGGCGGTGAAAGCCCGCTTCGTCCGGAGCCCCGGCGTCAAGCAATGACCGGCATTCCTTCTCGGCATCCTCGAAATGTCTGAACAGGCTTTGAGTGTCTGCATATTCGAAGTTGTAGCGCGAGTATTCCTGTTCGGCCTGCAGGAAAACGTCGCCATAGGTGACCCTTTCCGTGCCCTCGCGGCCGTTGAAATTGAGGTCATAGACATTGTCCACGCCCTGGACATACATGGCGAGCCGTTCCAGCCCATAGGTCAGTTCGCCCGCCACCGGCGCGCATTCTATACCGCAGACCTGCTGGAAATAGGTGAACTGGGAAACTTCCATGCCGTCGCACCAGCACTCCCAGCCCAGGCCCCAGGCGCCGAGCGTCGGGCTTTCCCAGTCGTCCTCCACGAAGCGAATGTCGTGCAGAAGCGGATCGATGCCTATGGCCTCCAGCGAACGAAGATAGACTTCCTGGAGGTCCGGCGGATTGGGCTTCAGGATCACCTGGTACTGATAGTAGTGCTGCAAGCGATTGGGGTTCTCGCCATAGCGGCCATCCTTGGGGCGGCGCGAGGGCTGGACATAGGCCGCATTCCACGGCCTCGGCCCCAAAGCTCGCAAGGTGGTCGCGGGGTGGAACGTACCGGCGCCAACTTCCATATCGTAGGGCTGCAGCACGACGCAGCCATAGTCCGCCCAGTAATTATGCAGGGTCAGGATCAAGCCCTGAAACGAGCGGCTGGGATGCATGTGAGCGGGAAGTTCGGAGATCACGGCTGTCTCGGCAAGGTTCGGATGCCGCTTCTCCCTAGAGGGAGGGCCCGAATGCGTCAAGCAAAGCCGTCCGAACAGAATGGCGGAAGCGACGGCTATCCGATCCCGCGATACGATGTTAAGCCTTGTCGTTGGTGCTTATACAGGAGGTCGCCATGATGACCGGACCCCTCTGCAAGGCCGCTCGCGTACTGGTCGAGGTCAGCCGCGCGAAACTTGCAACAGCCGCGAATGTCGATGAGCGGGTCATAGAGGCGTTCGAGCGCGGCATAGATACGCCTGACGGGGTCACAATCGCCGCCCTTCAGGCGGCGCTCGAAGAACTTGGCGCCGTCCTCATCCCGGAAGAAGGCTCGCAAGGGGTCGGGGTCCGGCTGAAGTTCAACCAGTCCATCACCCGGCGCCTTGGAACGCTGGAAAACGAGGGTGGGCTGACGGGCAAGGACGACGTTCCGTAGCATCCGCAACACCACCGCTGGCCGCATGGCCGGCGCCGGCGGCATTCATGGCCGGTCAAACCTTTCGCCGGCCACTCACCCCTTCGGTTCGGATGCCGATGGCTTGGGCTTTTGAACCTCCTGCGCCGTGTTCTTCTCCAGGGGCGGCAGGCCCTTCAGCAGTTTTTCCTGCACCGCAGAGAGTACATCGGGCTCAGGATTGAGGTCGCGGGCAGCGCGCCACTGGAAGGTCGCCTCCAGCTTGCGGCCGACACGCCAGTAGGCGTCACCGAGATGGTCGTTCAGCACCGGGTCCTCGGGGCGCAGCGAAACGGCGCGCTCAAGCTCGCGCACGGCATCCTCGAAGCGGCCGAGCTTGTAGTAGGCCCAGCCAAGCGAATCGACGATGTAGCCGTCGCTTGGCCGCAGGTCGACGGCCTTCTGGATCATCTCGAGGGCTTCCTTGAGGTTGATGCCCATGTCCACCCAGGAGTAGCCAAGATAGTTCAGCACCTGCGGCTGGTCCGGATAGAGCTCAAGTGCCTTCCTGAAGTTCGGCTCCGCCTTGGGCCATTCCTTCAATCGCTCATAGGCTATGCCCCGCTGGTAGAACACATTCCAGTTTGTCCTGGCCGGCTCCTTCAGCCGTTCGACGGCCCTGTCGTAGAGGGCGGCGGCGGAGCGATAATCCTCCCTGGAGGCATAGACGCTGCCCAAGGCAAGATAGGTCCGCATGTCGTCCGGATGCGCGTCCACCAGCGCCTGCAAATGCTTGATCGCCTCGTCGGTCCTGTCGAGATCGGCCAGGTTGAGGCCAAGCTGGAGTTCGGCAACGTGCTTCAGCGGCGAGGTATCGGGTATGCGGCGATAAAGGTCGATTGCGCGCTGGCTATCCTTCAGTTGTTCGGACACTGCCGCAAGCTGAATCAGGGCGATATCGCTGTCTGGCCGCAGTGCCAGCGCATATTCGAGATAGAGCCGCACGAAAGGCTCGCCACCGCCGCGATTGAGCGCGGTGGCGAGGTCGATCAGGATCTCGGCCGCGCCGTCGTCACAGTTGCGCAGGGGTGCGGCGACCTTCTCGCCCTTTTCTATTTTTTCACGCAGGGCGGCAATCTCGGGCTTGCCGGGGGCGAAAAGGTCGGCGCGCGCAAGCGCCTCCAGCGCTGCATCCTTGTCGCCCTGGCGTGAAAGGAAGGACGCGTAGGCCACGGCGTTGCGCATCCAGGTCTCCGGTGCCGCGCTACCCAACGCGGAATTGTCGAAAGTCGCCTTGTAGATTTCGCCGGCCTTCTCGTTCAGCCCGGAAAGATCCGCCATAAGCGCGCGATGATAGGATTTGAACAGGTCGAACCATTCCGGGCCGCGCAGCTTCTCGATGTGGCGCATGCCGTCGTCTGCATTGCCCGCACCCTGCATGGCCCAGCCGGTCATCACGCCCGAAATCAGTGTGTCGAGATCGGAAGACAGCGAGAGTTTCAACCAATATTGTGCCTTGTCGTAATCCTTCTTGCGGAAGGAATCGATTGCGAGCGCCAAGCGCGAGAACCGCTCGACCTCAGGCACTTCCTTCAGCTTGTCGGCATAGGGCAGCGATTCCTCGAAGCGGCCTTGCGCGACGAGCGCAAGCATGAGGCTCTGCTGAAGCGCAACGTCATTCGGTGCGAAGGCCAGCGCCTGCTTGTAGAAGGCAATGGCGTTGTCGAGATCGTTGTCGCCCTCGGCGATACGGGCAGCGAGGTAGGCTCCCGAGAAAGACGTAATCGTCAGCGGCGCTTCGCCCTGCTTGGCAAGAGCCGTTTGGCCGGCAAGCGAGAGGGCCGTCACGAGTACCAGGCCTGAAACCCGGCGGAGCCATTTATGCCGCATCTGTTCCCTTTCTGCTGGCAGGCCTCTGCCGGCCCCGCCGTGGAGGCGCATTCTTGGGTGCAAGCATGGCCATTTTGCGGTCACACTTCAATCCGCCCCTGATCACACAATCGCGTCAGCGGATTAACAAAGCGCAAACCATGGCGTTCCGCCGGGCGGCTCAGTTCACTCGGCTGATGCAGAAATCTATCACGTCGATCAGCGCGGCTTTCTGGGGCGTGGGCTCCAGAGGCGCCAGGGCATCGCGCGCGATCTCGCCGAAATGGCGGGCGCGGCTGATCGTATCGGCAATGGCGCCATAACGGGTCATCAGGCCTATGGCCTTTTCCAGCCCGGCATCATCCACCCTGTGCTCTTCGATCGCTTCTTTCCAGAAGGCGCGCTCGGCCGAAGTACCGCGCCGATAGGCGAGAATCACGGGAAGCGTCACCTTTCCTTCGCGAAAATCGTCCCCGACATTCTTGCCGAGGTCCTTCGCCGAGCCTCCATAGTCAAGCGCGTCGTCTATGAGCTGGAAGGCAAGCCCGAGATTCATTCCATAGGACCGCAGCGCCGCGCGATCGGCCCTCGATGCACCGGCGATCACCGGCCCGACCTCCGCCGCGGCAGAGAACAGGGCGGCAGTTTTCGCCTTGATGACGGCGAAATGTTCATCCTCGGTGGTTTCGAGGTTTTTGGCCGCCGCAAGCTGCATGACCTCGCCCTCGGCAATGATCGATGCGGCAGTGGAGAGAATGTCCAGCGCCTCAAGCGAGCCGACATCGACCATCATGCGGAATGCCTGCCCCAGCAGGAAATCGCCCACCAGGACGCTGGCCTGATTGCCCCAGATGGTGCGCGCCGTCTTTCTGCCCCGGCGCAGGTCGCTCTCGTCCACCACATCGTCATGCAGCAGAGTGGCCGTGTGCATGAACTCGACGCTCATCGCGAGCTTGACGTGGCCGTCGCCCTCGTAGCCGAACATCTGTGCGGCAGCCAGCGTCACCATGGGGCGCAAGCGTTTGCCGCCCGACGAGATGAGGTGGTTGGCGACTTCGGGAATCATCTCGACATCCGAGCCTGCCCTGGCCAGTATCAGTTCGTTGACACGCGCCATGTCAGTCGCGGTGAGGTCGATAAGCTGCTTGATGGAGGGGGCTTCCCGCTTTCCATCCCCGAGATTGACAACGACACCCACCGCAATACTCCGTCCGATATGCGCGCCTGCGCCTTTCCCTCGCCAAACTCTAGGCGCGCCCCGGAGAGCCGACAAGAGGCGAATTGGCGCGGAATAGCGAGATTTACAACCGGACGCGGAACTGAAAGGGTCGGTTCCATGATCGAACTCGTGCGCACCAATGACCCCGTCATCATCTCCTTCATCGAAGCGCTGATGCGCGATGCCGGAATCGCCTTCATGGTTGCCGACCAGAACATGAGCGTGATGGACGGCTCGATCGGCATCCTGCCGCGACGCATTCTTGTCGAGGTGGAACGGGCCGACGAGGCGCGCCGCATCCTCACCGACGCCGGCATCGCCAAGGAGATGCGACCGAAATGAACGCAGTGGCCAATTCATCCGCTTTCCTGCCCAAGCATACGGTCGATGCGTTCCATCGCGGCCGCTTTTATCTTGTGCAACCAGCGGGACGGGGCCACAGGGCGGGCATGGACGCCATGATGCTGGCTGCTGCCGTTCCCTCGAATTTTTCCGGAAGACTGGTAGATTTCGGGGCCGGCGCAGGCGCGGCCGGCCTGGCGGTGCTCTCCCGCTGCGGAACGGCCAGCGTAATGCTGGTTGAGAAGTCGGCGGAAATGGTCGCTTTCGCGGAGGCGACGCTGTCGCATCCCGCCAATGCGCATCTTCAGGGCCGCGCAACCATATTGTGTGCCGACGTTACGCTGGGCGGGCGCGCGCGGGTCGCGGCGGGGCTTGCCGACAACGCTTTCGACTTCGCGATCATGAATCCCCCCTTCAACCCCGGTGCGGACCGCGCCACGCCGGACAACCTCAAAAGGCAGGCGCATGTCATGCCCGACGGGTTGTTCGAACGCTGGGTGCGCAGTGCGGCGGCCGTGGTGCGACCGCGCGGCGGCCTGGCCGTCATTGCCCGCCCCGAACAGATCGGAGCCCTGCTCGATGCCTTCCACGGCCGCTTTGGGAATGCGGAACTGCTGGCTGTCCACCCTCGTGCCGACCGGGCGGCAATCCGCGTGGTGCTGCGAGCCGTGCGCGGCGGGCGCGGCAAGCTCTCCATACGCCCGCCATTGATGCTGCATGAAGCGGGCAGCGACCGGTTTTCCCCTCAGGCGGACGCCATCAATAACGGGCTGGCCTCGCTGTTCGGCGACTGAGCCATCCGCAGGGTTGCATTCTTGCAGACAGGCGGTGAATGCATACATGCTCTCAGCCGTTGCCAAGGAGACCATTGCCCGTGCGCCAATTTTTTAACCGCCTGCTTCCGAAATCCTGGCGTTCCAATACGGTTGTGATCCCGGTGGTCCGGCTGCATGGCGCCATCATGTCCGGCGGCGGACAGTTTCGTCCCACTCTTTCGCTGGCGAACACCGCAGGCCTGATCGAGAAGGCTTTCGCATTCGACGCGCCTGCCGTGGCGATCTCGATCAACTCGCCCGGTGGGTCTCCGGTGCAGTCACGGCTGATCTACAAGCGCATACGCGACCTGGCAGCGGAGAAGAACAAGCGCGTTCTGGTGTTCGTGGAGGATATAGCGGCTTCCGGCGGCTATATGATCGCGATTGCGGGCGACGAGATCTTCGCCGATCCGTCCTCCATAGTCGGCTCCATCGGTGTCGTATCCGCATCCTTCGGATTCCCCGAGCTTTTGAAGAAGATCGGCGTCGAGCGGCGCGTACATACCGCCGGGCAGAACAAGGCGCTGCTCGATCCCTTCAAGCCGGAGAAGAAGGAAGACGTCGAACGCCTCAAGGCCATTCAACTGGAGGTCCACCAGACCTTCATCGACCTGGTCAAGGAGCGCCGCGGCGCCAAGCTGAAGGACGATCCGGACCTGTTCACCGGCCTGTTCTGGACAGCCAGGAAAGGGATCGAGCTCGGCCTTGTCGACGCGCTGGGCGACATGCGCAGCACGTTGAAACAGCGCTATGGCGAGAAGACCAGGCTCAGGCTGATCACGGCTCCCCGCGGCCTCCTGTCCCGTTTCAGTCCGTTTGCGCAGAAGGCCCCGGCTACGGAAATCGCCCAGGCCGCTGCCGCCGGGCTTCTGGATGCGGTTGAGGAGCGCGCATTGTGGAACCGCTTCGGCCTTTGAAATGCCACGCGGAGCAGTTACGATATGATTTGTCTCGGAAGGTGCCTGACCTCGTCAGGACCGGTCTCACGGGGAGACCTGAAATGCCGCAATTGATCTTGTTTGCGCTCGTCGGCGCCGTCGCATATGTCGGCTACCGGTCCTTCATCAAGGAAGCGAACCGGGTAACGGCCAAGGTGCGGCGCGCCGAAAAACAGCAGGCGACGGGTGCCACGGGAACTCTTGTGAAGGACCCGGAGACCGGCGAGTACCGCTTGGCAAAGGACTGAGGCGGATCTCGCGATTGTGGACGTCGCTGTCTTCGCCATATCCGAGTTCGCTCCGGCCAAGATCAACCTGGCGCTGCATGTGACGGGCAGGCGCCCGGACGGCTATCATCTCCTTGAAACACTGGTCGTGTTTGCCGGGATCGGCGACCGGGTCCGGGTTCAGCCTTCCGCCCGGGACAGGTTTTCCGTCGAAGGCCCCTTCTCAGGAGACCTGCCTGCCAAGGACTGCAATCTGGCGACGCGGGCAAGAAATCTGTTGCGGGCACATTGCATTTCGCGGCTCGGAGCAGAAGCCCCGCCTGTCTTCATCCATCTTGAGAAGAATCTTCCCGTTGCCTCCGGCATTGGCGGCGGTTCGAGCGATGCGGCGGCAACGCTGAAGGCTCTCAACCGGGCCTGGCGCCTGGGCCTCTCCCCCGACCGGCTCGCAGAGCTCTCAGGGCCGCTTGGCGCCGATCTGCCGATGTGTATCCACGCCCGACCGTTGATCGCACGCGGAGCCGGAGAACAGACCGAGCCGTTCACGGGTCTGCCAGTCCTGAACATGGTGCTCGTCAATCCTGGCGTGCCGGTTTCCACGCCGGAGGTGTTTCGCACCCTTGCCTCGCGTGAGAACGCGCCCATGCCGCGAGTGCCCGCAGGCGCGGATTTCGATGCGCTCGCGAACTGGCTTGCTGCGACCCGCAATGATCTCGAGATGCCTGCCATTGCAATCGCGCCGCCCATCGCCCGGGCACTCTCAGC